>DASWKU010000143.1:0-3719 GCA_036396455.1 Flavobacteriaceae bacterium | reverse complement strand
CCGAAAAATTCTTGGTGATAGCTCCATTGCCGTTACTGCCACCGCAGTCCGAATCCCTACCTCTGGTGGGCACAGTGAAGCGGTAAATGTGGAATTTGAGAATGATTTCGAAATTACAGATGTGCGCCGAATCTTAAATCAAACTCCGGGCGTTGTCGTTCAGGACAATATTGATATTAATGTCTATCCAATGCCAATTTACGCCCATGACAAGGACGATGTTTTTGTTGGGAGGATTAGGCGTGACGATTCCCAACCCAATTCCTTGAACATGTGGGTCGTAGCGGACAATTTACGAAAAGGAGCGGCTACAAACACCATTCAAATTGCTGAATATTTAATTCAAAACAACCTTATATAAACCGGTTTGAAGGATTGCTTAGAATAAAAAAATCGCTTTTTCAAGGCGATTTTTTTATTCTATTTTTGTACCATGCTCAAGGTTGAAAATCTTTCGTTTAAATATGACAAAACAGCGGTCTTAAAACATATTTCGTTTTCGGTAAAAGAAGGCGATCATGTTTCTGTTATAGGGGAAAGCGGATCAGGTAAAAGTACCCTTTTAAAATTAATACATGGCGAATTGGATTCAGGCCATGGCCATATATATTGGAAAGATGTTGAAATTTTAGGTCCAAAATACAATCTTGTTGTAGGCTATGAATTTATAAAATATGTCGCCCAAGAATTTGATCTGATGCCATTTACTTCGGTTGAAGACAATATTGGCAAGTACCTTTCCAATTTTTTCCCAAAGGCAAAAAAAGAGCGGACAAAGGAATTGATCCGTGTTGTGGAATTGGAGCCTTTTGCCAAAACTAAGGTCAAAAATTTAAGTGGCGGCCAAAAACAGCGTGTTGCCTTGGCACGGGCCTTGGCCAAAGAACCGGAAATTTTATTATTGGATGAGCCTTTTGGCCATATCGATAATTTCAAAAAACAATCGTTAAGGCGAAGTGTATTCAACTATTTAAAGGAAAGAAATATCACCTGTATTGTGGCGACCCACGATAAAGATGATGTCCTGGGATATGCCGATAACATGATGGTCCTTCACAACGCTAAAATTAAAGCCATAAATACGCCACATGAACTTTACAATAATCCGCTATCGCCAGTGGTAGCTTCCTTTTTTGGGGAATTTAACAACCTAGGACCCTACGGAATTGTTTATGCCAACCAGTTGAAAGTTGCCAGAAATTCAGGTTTAAAGGTGTTGGTCAAGCATTCCTATTTTAATGGAAAAAATTATTTGATTGAAGCAGAATTGGGTTCAAAAAAAGTCTATTTTGAACATCATAAAGCGCTTAAAAAGGATTCCATGGTTTCCCTAAAAGTTATCGGTTAGCTGGCTTTTCGTTTTTTGAATCATAGTCCAATGGCCCAAAAAAGTACATCTGCCTGACAATCCATGTCTTTCTTGATTGAATATAATTGGATGCTGGATTTGCTCTATATCTTCTTGGATTGGGCAATATTGCGGCAATTGCAGCGGCCTCCTGTTGCGATAGTCTTGATGCCGATTTTTTAAACCAGTGCTGTGAAGCTGCCTCGGCACCATAAATGCCATTGCCCATTTCTATGCTGTTCAAATAGACCTCCATAATGCGTTCTTTGGACCAAACCAGTTCTATAAGAAAGGTAAAATAGGCCTCCAGTCCTTTTCGCAACCAACTGCGCTGTGGCCATAAAAAAACATTCTTTGCGGTTTGTTGACTGATTGAACTGGCCCCCCTGATCCTTCTTCCTTTTTTGTTGTGCTCCATGGCCTTTTCAATTGCTTTCATATCAAAACCATTGTGATTTAAAAAGTTTTGGTCCTCACTGCAAATGACCGCAAGCTGAAGGTTTTTGGAAATTTCATCAATGGAAACCCAATCATGTTTCCAGCCCGAATTTTTATCGTTTGCTGAGCTTTCGAAAGTTCTGATGACCATTAAAGGTGTTATGGGAACAGGTACCCATTTGAATACAACCACCAAAACTATAGACAAAGCAAATAGCCATAAAATGGATTTGAAAATAAATTTGAAGAGTCTCTTTATCATTTAATAGTTTGATTATTATGGAAATTTAATTTGGTTATATTCGATTAAAACATGCTTTTTTAATCGACAAATCTAGACGTTTTATAATAATTAATATGGCGTTCCTTAAGGTGCTTCAAAATATAATTGAAACAATCCTCATGTTTACCAACCAATTCTGGAGGAAACACGCCCTTTTCATTAAAAAGCCCTTTTAAAATTAAATTCACAGCGGCTGTTGCCGTATATCCGGTCGTTCTCGCCATGGATGATGTATTGGTCTCTTTGCAAAATTCATCGTGCAGATTGTACACTATTTCTTCGGTTTGATTGTCCTTGTTGAGGCCCTTAATGGTTATTCTCATGACTGTCAATTCCTCTTCCAAACTATCAAGTTTCCATTCATTGAACAAAATTTTACTGGTAAATTCAATGGGTTTTACATCTACACCATTGATCTTTATAGGTGACACATCGAAAAAACCACTTTCCTTCAAAACCTTAATATATTCAACATGCCCGGGATAGCGCAGTGTTTTTTCTTTCATATTTAGGATATGGGGCATGGTATAAATTATGGATCGCAATCCATCGGAATTGAACGATTCCAAGGTTCCAATATTTTCAAATTCAACATATTCACAATCGGAAAGTGGTTCCCTAATAATTTCTTTGGAATTTTCGACATAACGCGCGGGTCTGGTGTACTCTTCAATCACGTCAATTGGAGAAAAAGGGGCCTTATAACAAAACGGCCATTTTTTAATTTTGGGCAATCCCCCAACCAAACATTCAAAATCTGTTATTTTCAGTTTTTCATTATAATATCCCAAAATAATATTGTCCATCCCGGGCGCAACACCACAATCCACAATAGCGGTTACGTTTTTTTCTTTAGCCAGTGCATTTAATTCTAAAGCGCTTTCAGGGAAAAATGAAATATCGACCACATCTTTGCCGGAACCAATTATGGTTTTTAAGGTTTCAAACCCTAAAAATCCCGGAACTGCACAGACCACCAATTCAAAATCCAGTAAGGTGTTTTTAAGTGCGATTTTATCGGTAACATCCAATTGTACTATTGAAATGTTGTTTTGCCTATTCTTAACCGCCTCCAAGGTTTTTAGATTGAAATCGGCCAAAGTTATGTTGTGTGTTTTTGCCAAATCAATGGCAATGGCACTACCGACCATTCCTGCCCCTAAAACTAAAATAGTGTTCATGAAATAAATTAAAATTAAATGGTCTTAAATGTATTAATTATAAGACAAATGAATGGATAGATCTTAAAGAAAAAAACCCTAAAATAATTTTAGGGCTTTTAAGGGTGTTTAGTTTTCCTCTATTGGTTTTTCCATTACAAAATCTTCCATAAACTTGGTGGTGTAGTTCCCAGCCAAATAATCGGGATTTTCCATTAGTTGCCTATGGAACGGAATGGTGGTTTTAATCCCTTCAATAACAAACTCGTCAAGTGCACGTTTCATTTTATTGATGGCCTCTTCCCTGGTTTGTGCCGTAGTAATTAGTTTGGCTATCATGGAATCATAATTTGGTGGAATCGAATATCCGGCATAAACGTGTGTATCCAATCGCACACCATGACCACCTGGTGCGTGGAGAGTCGTTATTCTTCCCGGTGAAGGCCGAAAATCGTTAAATGGGTCCTCGGCATTGATTCGACATTCTATG
>DASWKU010000142.1:0-6538 GCA_036396455.1 Flavobacteriaceae bacterium | reverse complement strand
TTGTGCCGATGACAATCGCGCTATTGGGACCCTGAACGGAGAACAACTGACGTAGTCCATACCAACACGGTAACAATATTCAACGGAGCTTGGCTCGCCACCATGTTCGCCACATATACCAACTTTTAAGTTAGGCTTGGTCTGTCTTCCTTTTTTGGTGCCCATTTCAACAAGCTGTCCTACACCTTCCTGATCCAGTACTTCAAAAGGATCCTGTTTCAAAATACCTTTCGCAAGATAGATTGGCAAGAATTTATTGGCATCATCGCGTGAATACCCAAAGGTCATTTGGGTAAGGTCGTTGGTCCCAAATGAGAAAAATTCGGCGCGTTCGGCAATGACATCGGCCATTAAGGCGGCACGCGGAATTTCAATCATGGTGCCCACCAAAAATTCGATTTTATCGTTACGTTCATTAAATACTTTATCAGCGGTTTCACGGATAATACGTTCTTGTTCTACATATTCGTTATAGGCTCCTACCAAGGGAATCATGATTTCAGGCTTGGCAACAATATCTTTTGCTTTTAAATTCAAGGCAGCTTCAATAATGGCCCTGGTTTGCATTTCGGTAATTTCAGGATAGGTATTGCCCAATCTACAACCCCTATGCCCCAACATGGGGTTGAATTCTTCAAGTTCGGCCACTTTATTTTTTACGGCCTGTAATGAAATGTGCATGTCATCGGCAAGGACTTTTTGTGTTTCAAGTTGATGGGGTACAAACTCATGTAAAGGTGGATCCAATAATCTGATGGTTACTGGAAGGTCATGCATGGCTTCAAAAATGCCTTCAAAGTCTGAACGCTGCATCGGCAATAATTCAGCGAGAGCTCTTTTTCTTCCTTTAACCGTATCGGCCAAGATCATTTCCCGCATGGCTTTGATGCGGTCCACTTCAAAAAACATGTGCTCTGTTCGGGTCAATCCAATACCTTGAGCACCAAAACTTCTGGCAATTTTAGCATCTTTAGGCGTATCGGCATTGGTCCTTACTTCCATGGTGGCATAGCGATCTGAAATGTCCATTAATTCTGCAAATTCACCACTAAGTTCAGGCTCTACGGTAGCGACCTTTCCTTCAATAATATGTCCTGTTGAACCATTTAGGGAAATCCAATCACCTTCATGATATTCTTTTCCATCCACGGTCATGGTACGATTTTTATAATCGATTTTTAAGGCGCCTGCGCCAGAAATACAACATTTGCCCATGCCTCTTGCCACTACTGCTGCATGAGAGGTCATTCCGCCACGAGCGGTAAGGATACCTTTGGCAATGTGCATACCTTCCAAATCTTCCGGAGATGTTTCAATACGAGCCAATATGGTGTATTTGAATTTGTCGGCTTCATCTGCGAAGAACACAAGCTGGCCTGTTGCGGCTCCTGGTGAAGCTGGTAAACCTTGGGCAATGCTATGTGCTTTTTTTAGAGCTTTCAGATCAAAAACCGGGTGCAACAATTCGTCAAGTTTATTGGGCTCCATTAATAACAAGGCTTCTTTATCGGTAATTAATCGTTCTTTATAGAGATCAATGGCAATTTTAACCATGGCAGCTCCTGTACGTTTTCCATTTCGGGTTTGAAGTATCCAAAGTTTACCTTCCTGAATGGTGAACTCCATATCCTGCATATTGCGATAATGGAGTTCCAGTTTTTTTTGATAGCCATCAAGTTCCTTATAGATTTCTGGCATCAATTCTTCCAATGAAGGATAATTTGCAATGCGGTTATGCTCTTCAACTTGAGCGAGTTCGGCCCAACGTTTTGATCCGGTTTTGGTGATTTGTTGCGGGGTCCTTACACCAGCCACCACATCTTCTCCTTGTGCATTGATTAAATATTCACCGTTAAATTGGTTTTCACCTGTTCCGGCATCCCTTGTAAAACAGACACCTGTTCCAGAGTTATCGCCCATATTTCCATAAACCATGGCTTGAACATTGACGGCGGTTCCCCAATCGGCAGGATAGCCATGCATTTTTCTATAATAAAGTGCACGGTCACCATTCCAACTATTGAATACAGCGATTACTGCGCCCCAAAGTTGATCCCAAGGATTGGTTGGAAAATCATGCCCGGTACGTTTTTTTACGGCATCTTTAAAATCATAAACCAAATCCTTTAAGTCTTGTACGGTAAATTCGGTATCCAATTGGATTCCTCTTTTCTCCTTAAGATGCTCCATGATTTCTTCAAAAGGATCGATATCTTCTTTGGATTCTGGTTTCATTCCCAACACCACACTCCCATACATTTGAATGAAACGGCGGTAGGAATCCCAGGCAAAACGATCATTTTTAGTTTTATAGGCGAGACCAATAACGGATCTGTCGTTTAATCCTAGATTAAGGACCGTATCCATCATTCCCGGCATGGAGACTCTTGCCCCAGATCGTACTGAAATCAATAATGGGTTTTCCTCGTCTCCATATTTGGATCCCATAAGGCTCTCGATGTTTTCGATGGCTTGTTCAACCTCGTCTTTTAATAAATTAATTGTTGCTTCTTCACCCAAAAGATTATATTCGGTACACACCTCTGTGGTGATTGTAAATCCTGGGGGAACGGGAATACCTATGGCACTCATTTCGGCAAGATTTGCCCCTTTACCACCCAATAGATTTTTCATACTACTGTTTCCATCCGCGGAATTATCTCCGAATTTGAAAACTCTAGTTTTTAAGTTTTCCATGACTTCCATGATCTAATATTTTATTTGATTACTGTTAAGTATTAAACAGTGAAATTAGAAATTGCACTGCTTAAATAATATGACTTATATCATGATTTAAGATGCATTGGGAGGAACATAATTAATCTATGGAATACAGCCAATAATCCATACAAAATTGTAGTTTTGCATATCTTAAAACATAAATAAATGTCCCACAAAGCAGGTTTCGTAAATATTATTGGTAATCCAAATGTAGGGAAATCTACGCTAATGAATGCCTTTGTTGGCGAAAAACTGTCCATTATCACGTCGAAGGCCCAAACCACGCGACACCGTATTTTAGGGATTGTCAATGGTGAAGATTTTCAGGTGATATTGTCCGATACCCCGGGAATCATCAAACCCGCATATGAACTCCAGGAATCGATGATGGACTTTGTGAAGTTGGCCTTTGAAGATGCCGATGTGCTGCTCTATATAGTGGAAATTGGTGAACAGGAGCTCAAGGATGAAACATTTTTCAAAAAGATCACCAATTCAAAAATTCCGGTACTGCTTCTTTTGAACAAAATCGATAAATCCGATCAGGAACAACTGGAAGACCAAGTTCAATTGTGGGCTTCCAAAGTTCCAAACGCTGAAATTATCCCTATTTCGGCCTTGGAAGGTTTTCAGGTGAAGGAAGTCTTTGATCGCATTATAGAACTGCTTCCGGAGTCACCGCCATTTTATCCAAAGGATCAGCTAACCGATAAACCTGAACGCTTTTTCGTAAACGAAACCATCAGGGAGAAAATCCTGATACATTACAAAAAAGAGATTCCGTATGCTGTGGAAATTGATACCGAAGAGTTTTTTGAAGAAGAGCATATCATCAGGATGCGTTCGGTGATCATGGTGGAGCGTGATACCCAAAAAGGGATCATCATTGGGCACAAAGGGACTGCGTTGAAACGTGTTGGAGTAGAAGCACGAAAGGATCTTGAAAAATTCTTTGGGAAACAAGTGCATTTGGAGCTTTATGTGAAGGTCAACAAAAATTGGCGCAGCAATCAGCAACAGTTGAAACGTTTTGGTTACAATCAATAATAATCGATTTTAAATTTCAGTTTCATAAATTTAATATCATAAATTAAACACTACCTTTGCAGCCAATTTAAAGAATATGAGTAATATAGTTGCCATTGTAGGACGTCCTAATGTTGGAAAATCAACACTTTTTAATCGTTTGATACAACGACGGGAAGCGATTGTTGATGCCGTGAGTGGTGTTACAAGGGACCGTCATTATGGGAAGAGTGATTGGAACGGAAAGGAATTTTCTGTAATTGACACAGGAGGATATGTTTTAGGAAGCGATGACGTTTTTGAAGCTGAAATCGACAAGCAGGTCGAACTCGCCATTGATGAAGCCGATGCCATCATTTTTATGGTGGATGTAGAGTCCGGAATTACCGGAATGGATGAGGATGTTGCCAATTTGCTGCGTAAAGTTAACAAACCGGTATTTTTGGTGGTCAATAAAGTGGATAATGCAAAGCGGGCAGAAGATGCCGTTGAATTTTATGCTTTGGGTCTGGGAGACTACTTTACCATTGCCAGTATTAATGGTAGTGGAACAGGTGATTTATTGGATGCCATTGTTGAAGCCTTGCCAGAAAAGGAAGAGCAACCAAAAACGGAATTGCCACGTTTTGCTGTAGTAGGCCGTCCCAATGCCGGAAAATCGTCTTTTATCAATGCTCTGATTGGTGAAGAACGCTATATTGTTACCGACATTGCCGGAACTACCAGAGATTCTATTGACACCAAATACAATCGTTTTGGCTTTGAGTTCAATTTGGTGGATACTGCCGGAATCAGGCGTAAATCCAAGGTCAAGGAAGATTTGGAGTTTTATTCCGTGATGCGAAGCATTCGTGCAATTGAAAACTGTGACGTTTGCTTATTGGTGCTTGATGCCACCCGAAATTTTGATGGTCAGGATCAGAATATCTTTTGGTTGGCAGAACGCAACCGTAAAGGAGTTGTCATTTTGGTGAACAAATGGGATTTGGTTGAAAAAGATACCAAAACCACAAAAGAGTATGAAAAGGCCATAAGAAAAGAGTTGGAACCATTTACCGATGTGCCCATTGTATTTATTTCGGTACATAACAAGCAACGTATTTTTAAGGCCATTGAAACGGCTGTTGAAGTCTATCAAAATAGAACCAAACGTATTAAGACCAGTGTGCTCAATGAGGTGTTGTTACCGATCGTTGAAAACTATCCGCCACCTGCCAACAAGGGTAAATTTGTGAAAATCAAATACATTATGCAATTGCCCACCCCACAGCCTCAATTTGCATTTTTTTGTAATTTACCACAATATGTCAAAGAACCTTACAAACGATTTTTGGAGAACAAATTGCGTGAACATTTCAACTTTCATGGGGTGCCCGTTTCGGTTTATATGCGGAAAAAATAGGTTTTCAATGTCATTACGGGGGTCCCGAATACTCGGGTGACATGGTAATCTTTTTGTTTGATTTTCAAAATATTGAGATTGCCACTCCCGAGTACTCGGGATCGCAATGACAGACTTTCCAAAAAACTTAATCAGCTTGTTTTATAAATTGATATTCCCCAGTTTCAGGTTTAAAAATAACATGATAGTTTCCTTCTTCAGGGATAGAAATATCGGGACCGTCCTGATAACCAGTTCCTTTAGGAAAATCAGAATTGCCCCAATTTTGCGCCCAACTATCACGGCACCTAAATTTTACATTACCTTGAAGCAGATAAATGTCCAATTCCCAAATACCATTTTCACTATCAGTGCGAACCATTGGTGTTGAGAGTCCACCTACATTGTCAAAGCCATCAATAGCAGTGCCTTTTAGGCCAACATCTTGAAACAACAATTTAACATCTGGATACTGTTTTTTAATAATATTCATTAAAGAAATACCATCACCATAACGTACCAAGGTTTTTGCTTTTTGGTAGTATACCTCGGTTCGTAAAGTTTTTAAAATGGCTCTAAATTCAACTGATTTCACCAGCTTCAAGGCATTGCCAAGGTCGTCGTAGCTGTAATACGTCGAATCATTGGTTATCCAATCGGAATTATAGGATGTGATATCAACTTTCGGAAACGGCAGGTTAATTCGTTTTAGTTCAGATTGAAGATCATCAAGTAATGAAGCATCCTTAAAATCCAAATTGTTCACATAATTGATGATTTGTTTAGAAATTTCGTTTTGCTGTGCATTGCCGACATTATACTTTAAATTTTTGGCATGATAAGATGTTTCAGACCTTCTATCGAAGGGATCGATTCTGAAACTGTGAAGGACATAAGGGAGATCAAATTTGGATATGGAATCTGGATAATCCAATAAGAAATCTATGGTTGATAATGCATTGTCATAGCCCTTCATTGTAGAGTCATAGTCATCAACATCAATTTTCAGGGCATTATAAATTTGTTCCAATGTCACCTTAAACTCTGCATCCTGTTTGCGTTGTTCATTCCAATTATTGACCTGTAAGGCGATGAGAATACCGATCACTACAAGCAAAATTTCGCCAAAAGCATATCTAAAATATTTGGCAAATTTATTTTCGTTGGCGAGTTGACGCCTTATCTTTCGAAAGAAATTAATCATTTGGTTTACTATTCTTGTTTAATAAATTCATAGGTGTTTGAGGTTAAATTTAAAATAATCCTATAATTACCAGGTTCTGAAACAGGAATATCTGGTCCTTCAAATTGAGTCTGGCCTTCAGGAAATGAATTGCCTCCCCAATTTATTGCCCAACTGTCCCGGCATCTGAACTTCACGCGGCCAACTTTTAAATAAAGGTCAATTTC
>DASWKU010000141.1:0-9652 GCA_036396455.1 Flavobacteriaceae bacterium | reverse complement strand
ATAAGCTGCTGCCAAAGGGGCTGTTATGGCACTTGTAATGCCTGCCGAAAATAGACCGATGGCCAAAACATATTTTGAGAAACTCCCAAATAAAGGTTCCAGACCTAAAGCCAAATCGGCTGCACTATTGATGTGCTGGGTTTGAATGGAAGCTGCCGATATGATAATGCACATCGAAACAATTCCACCCAAAACCACAGCGATTAGGGTGTCTTTTCTGGCAAATTTCAAATCGGATTCATCATGCCATTTTTCTTTGACCAAAGACGCATGCAAAAACAAATTATAAGGCACAACGGTTGTTCCTATCAAAGCTATAATGGTCAAAAGGCTTCCCTTGGGGACACCAAACTTAAAAATGCCTTTGAAGATTTCCACCAAGCTTGGTTTAGTGAGAACTGCTGCAATCAAAAATGCCAAACTCATCAAAATCACCAAGAACACCAATACCCTTTCAAGAACTTTGTATTTCCCTATAAAAAGAATCGCAAAAGCGATGGTGCCAATGATCATGCTGAAGCCATTTAGTGAAAAAGTTCCTATTTCAACTGTGGTATTTCCAAAAATGGCTTCCAAACCCAACACGCCGCCACTAATATTCCCTGCTTCATAAGCGGCGTTACCAATGACGATGGCGGATAAGATCAACAGAATCACCAGTCCTTTAAAAAATGGGTGCTGAATTTCAGTTCTGATGACTTCAGACAAGCCTTTTTGGGTGATGATTCCCAAACGAGCCGACATTTCCTGCAAAACCACCGTCGCAATGATGGAAAACACCATAGCCCAAAGCAACGCAAAGCCAAAGCCAAAGCCTGCAAGTGTACAGACCGTAACCGTACCAGGACCAATAAACGCAGCGGCAACCAATGGCCCCGGACCAATGTTTTTAAAGTACTTTTTAATCATCTCTCGATATTATCTTTCTTTTCATCTTGCGTTAAAGCTAATATACTTTTTAAAATAAACCACTATGGATTTAAAATCCATAGTTTTTAGCAAAGAATGGAATTCTTTTTAAGAATTGTTTGTCATTCCGTCCCGAAGCTTCGGGAGAGGTACGAGGAGGAATCCCATTATTATGGGATTTAGCTTCGCTGAACCTTATGGTTTCTCGTCGCCCATCCTTCGCTCCCCGCTTACCGGACGGGCAAGTGTCAAAATGACAAGAAGTGCTTAAAAATTTGTAGAGACTAAAAGTAACTGCAATGTCCCGTCCCGATAACTATCGGGACTTATCGGGAGCAGGGTTTTAACCTTTAACTTGATAATAAACATGAATATAAGTGATTTCAAAGCTTTTCATTACTCATAGGCATTTTGTGAAATCTGTTTTTTGTAGGAACATTCCATTCCAAATACATTTTCAAAAATTTGCAAACCTAAGTTTAAGACTTTTTATCTGTTTATCAAGTATGAAAAATGACAAAAATTTAAAAACGTTTTCAGCATCATGAAATTTCTCCTATATCGATGATTACTGCCGTTCATCTATTCATCCGTATTTTTCTACGTTGACCTATTAATCCACAAAAAAAGGGAATGAACGATTTAATTTTTCTACTTCAAATAGAACTTCTATTTTGAAACAATTACTAATCAATTTTTTATAACATTATGAACAGAATTAAAATTTTTGGAGCACTTGCTCTATGTAGTTTACTTGCTGTTTCCTGTGAAACAGAACCCATTTCGTCCCCGGATTTAACTACTGCGGATTTAAAAAGCAGTACTGGAAATGGCGCCCCTGGTGGAGCCCATTACAATTTGAATATTATAGGGGTTTCGAAGGATAAGACTGCCGATATGGATGGCTCCAACGGCCATGTAATTTTCGTTCCTCTCTGGGGGAAAACAAAAATCGAGTTGACGGAAGGTGACTTTGCCGTATTGGATGCCAACGCTACCGACGGAGAGGCCATATTTCAACTTCCCGATCCAGGGCTTGATCCCTATAATGTGTCAACAGGTCCAGGGGATGCGGATACCGTATCTGACTACTCTGTTTTTGTTCGACCATTGGGAAAACCAGGGGGCTGGGCAAATATTACCACCTGCGCTGATCTTGTTGACAGCGAGTTTGGAGGACTTTTATCCGGTCAATTCCTTAGAACCCTTAACAAAGCATGTGATTTTGGTGGGCTGGCTTCAGTTGAGCAGGTTGGACAGGAAATTACCATGCGAACCCAGGGCAAATCTTCCTTTACAAATGTAACTGCTGAGTTAACGACCATTGTTTTCAAAGTAGAAGTTTGGGTAGATGAAAACGAAGATGGAATACAGGATGAAGGTGAAATTATTATCGAATACGTCCGTGTACCAATCTTCGACGACATCATCGCAAACGAATACTGGCAATATGACAACCATGGCCTAAAACTGCTTTCAGTTCGTTTTTATCCTGGAGTAGGGACTGATGTCACTGAATCAGATTTCGATTGGAACAATGAATAATCCATTTAATTAAAACCATTTTGGTTTGTTAAATAAAAATGTGAAGAGGATCTAACGATCCTCTTCTTTTTTTTATCTAATTATAGGAATATTGGTCTTGTCATCCCACTCTATCCAAACTTCTGAATGGTAAAACAAAAGATGTGGCTTGCACCACACCTTTTTAAAAATTAATTTACATTTTAATATCGGAACCTTCAACTTTTTTGGCATCCTTGTCCAAAAGAAGGACTTCGTCAAATCCTGCATTTTTAAATTTTTCAAATTGTGTAGCGGCATCACCAATTACCAAATAACCCATTTTAGAGGAATCCAGATATTCGTTGGCAAGTCTTTTATGTTCTTCCAAAGTCATGCCTTCAATAATGCGTTCTTCGCCAGCAATGTAATCAGAAGGTAAATCATAGGCACTAATATTTTGAAGCATGTTCAATAAAGAAAACTGTGACTCAAAACGACGCGCATTGGACTTGATCAAGGCATTTTTGGTAAATTCCAAATCTTCTTGAGAAATTCCTTCTTTATATTTATCCATTTCCTCCTTAAATATCTTTACAGACTCAAAGGTAGTATTTGTTCTAACACTTGACGATGCGCTAAATGATCCAGGTATTTTTGTGCCTTCAAATTCAGTTCTTGCACCATAGGTATATCCTTTTTCTTCCCTCAAAATAAGGTTGACATTACCTGAGAACGAACCCCCAAGTTTGTAATTCATGACCGTTGCCGGAAAATAATCGGGATCTGTACGGGCCATGGATAAGTAACCAATGTTGATCACCGATTGTTTAGCATTGGGAATATCTACAAAATACAATGAGGCCTTATCACGATCTTCTGGTAGTGGATAGGTTGGAATGGCGACTTCCTTGGCAGCCCATTTTGATTCCAAATCGGTTAAAACCTTTAAGGCTTGATCTTGATTGATGTTGCCAACAATATGAAATTTACTGACTGAAGGTGAAAAATTCTTTTCATAAAATGCTTTTAAGTCATCCATGGTAATCGTTTCCACTGACTCTTCAGTCCCTGAAATTGGATGGGCAAACATGTGTTTTTCACCATAAAGCAATTTGTTGCCAACATTTCTTGCCACAACATTAGGGTTGGCAGCATTGCGCTTGATACTGTTTATTGTGCTCAATTTAATACGTTTTAATTCTTCTTCATCCCAACGTGGTTCCAATAAAATTTCTTCTACCAGATCCATGGTCTTGTCAAAATTTCTGGCCAAGGTGTTTCCAGAAATCGTAATGGATTCATTACCCGTGAACATACGAATTGAAGCTCCCAATAGTTCAATGGATTCTTCCAATTCTTCCGGAGTTTTGGTTGCTGTACCTTCCATCATAATGTCTGTCATGAGATTTGCAACGCCAACTTTATCAAAAGAATCCAGCAAGTGGCCACCATCAATGACCATACTGAAATTAACCAATGGCAATTCGGTTTGCTCAATGCCCAAAACTTCTATTCCATTTGATAGCGTAGTTGACCAAGAGGTTGGAATTTTAAGTTTGGGCGAAGGGCCTTGCGCAGGTTCAACAGAACGATCAAAATTTGAAGCGGACTTGACAACTTCACTATTTCTTTCAACAATTTCAACGTCCACATTTTCTTTAATTTCTTCTTCTACAACTGCGGCCATCACACAATCTTTTGCAGCAAGTTCCAATTGTCCTTTAGGCACAAAACTCGTCAACACAAAAGGTTTGTCCTTGATATAGGTGTTATAAACCCTAAGTATATCTTCTTTTGTAACGGCCTTAATATTTTCGATATCTTCGGTAATAAAACCAGGATCACCGGCGAACACATTATATTGTGCCAACTGGAATGATTTGCCCAACACACTACTGATACCGTTATAAAAATCGGTTTCTTGACTGGCTTTTATACGCTCAACATCCTGGTCCTGAAAACCTTCTTCTTCAAATTTTTTGAAGGCTTCAAAAATGGCGTCTTCAATTTCAGCCAAATTTTTACCGGAATTAGCTGTAATTCTAATACTGAATTTTCCTGCGATCTGTTGAGTATTACTAAAAGCCCTAACATCCGATGTAAGCTCCTTTTCTTTTACAAGCACTTTATACATTGGTGCTTTTTTACCTTGAGCCAGCAATTGAGCCAGAAAATCCAAAGCATAGGCATCATCTGTAAATTGTTGCAACGTAGGCCAAACCATATTTAACTGGGGAGCAGTTGCGAAATTATCTTCATGGTATAATCTTTTGGTTTCAGATAAGGTAACAGGCTGAGACTTTAAAGGTTCAACTTCCTGACGCCGTTTAATTTCACCAAAATACTTTTCAATTAAAGCCTTTGCTTCTTCAGTTTCAAAATCCCCGGCCAATACCAAAGTCGCATTGTTGGGTCCATAAAATTTATCATAAAATTCTTTTACATCATCTACAGTGGCATTTTGAAGATCGACCAATTCGCCTATGACTTGCCAATTATAGGGATGACCTTCAGGATATAATGCCTTGTCCAAAACCCAATTGGTATGGCCATAAGGATTATTGTCCACACGTTGTCGTTTTTCGTTTTGCACCACTTCTTGTTGGTTGTAAAAGGCAGCTTCTGTAACCGTATTGATCAAATAGCCCATACGATCGCTTTCCAACCACATGACCATTTCCAAAGCGTTGTTGGGAACGACTTCATAGTAAATGGTCCCATCTTTCCAGGTTCCACCATTTAATGTTCCTCCAGCATCCTGAATTTTTTTGAAGAATTGATCTTGTGGCACGTTTTCAGATTCCTGGAAGAGCATGTGCTCGAATAAATGGGCAAATCCTGTACGTCCCGTTTTTTCTCTGTTAGATCCTACACCATATTGAATGGCCAAGGATACAATGGGGTCCGATTTGTCATGATGTAATACCACTTGCAAACCGTTATCGAGCGTGTATTTCTCGAATTCGATTGCTAATTTGTCGTTTGAAGTCTTTTCAGATTTGCAAGCTACAAAAGCAAGCAATCCCAAAACTGTTAAAGCAGTTAAAGCTGTTCGTTTAAAATTGATCATTTTGATTTTAAAATTTAAATTAAAGTTTATAAAAATAAGGAAAAAACCCCATTGTAAAAACTCAAATGGAATTAAGTAAAAGACAAATTGAATACTAAAACTACCCCAGCAAGCCTTTTAATCTTATAGGGGTTCATTAGTGCAATAATGCAGTATTTAAAAGTAAGATAATTATATTATATTTAGGTCTTTAACTTAAAACTTGATTTTTAAATATTTTATGACCACCAAAACCAACCAAAAAAAGTGGATAAAAACATTTCAGTTTTTTGCTGCTTACCTCGTTGCAGCATGGACACTTTTGCAATTTGTAGATTGGATTTTAAACCGTTACAATATTTCACCTTATTGGGTTGATTTATTGCTTTGGTTTTTTATAGGAATCATCCCATCGTTACTCATTTATCTTTATCATCATGAACGTTTGAACCAACTTATCTTAAAACGTCGTGAGAAAATCATATTTCCACTAAATATCGTTTTGCTTTTAGTAACACTTTATATTGGCTTTGGCAATAGCGATTTAGGGGCAACAACAAAAGAAATTTCCTATACCAATGCTTCTGGCGAGTTGGAAACCAAAACCATCACAAAAGCAGAGTTTAGAGTACATGTACCCATATTCAATTTTGAACAGGTTAAACAGGATTCCTCTAGTCTATGGATGGGAAATATTATAAACGATTTAATATATTATGATTTGCAACAAGACAAAACTGTATCGCCTCATTTATTTGGAACTGCTACAACTGTAGATAAAGTAAACTCTGTAAAACCTTTCTGTGATTACTATGTAGATGGTGAATTTGAACAAAAAGATGGTCTTTTTATCATAACTCCTTTTATTAGAAATAGTCAGAATGGCAAGATCATAACAAAGCAAACATTTGAGGGAACAGATTTTCTAAACTTACTTGACGATGTAAGCATTTTTATAAAAAGCAATGTGGGAATTATAAATGAACAGCAAAATTACTATATAGATTTAAACTTAAAAGACTTTGTAACCAGCTCATTGGAGGCTTTAGAAGAATTTGAAAAGGGTGACTATGAAAAAGCTGTTGAAATAGACAGCACCTTTGCTTTGGCCTATCATTTGGATGCCAATAACGCCATTAGGTTTAGCCAAGGTCAATTTGAAGAACAACGACTAAGTGATAAAGCCTATGAATTTAGGGAAAAATTACCCTTACAAAAACAGCTCAAAATTTTAATTCAAAGGAATATTGCTTATAATCAATGGAAAAATGCCGAAGAACTCATAAAACTTCAACTTGAAATAGACCCCAATGACAGAGAGTACCAGGAACTCTTATATACTATTTATGCAGAAACCAGAGATATTGAGAATTACGTAAAATTTGCAGAATCCAATTATGCCAAAGAAAAAAGCGCTCCAAATGTTTTTAAAGGAATGGAAGCCATGTATCTTATAGGCAACTATGAAAGGTCTCTAGATGTTATGAGCAAATATCAATTAAGGTACCCCGATTTAAAAAATATTATAGTTTCTCATAAAATTAAACCGTTTATACTTAATAACAATTTAAAAGAAGCCAAAGATGCCATAAGACAAACACTTTTATTAAATCCTGATTTAAAACTTGATTCCGATTATTTTATGAAAGCTGTGACGTATCGAGAAGAAAATTTGTCTAAAGCTAAAGAGTATTCCGCTTTTATAGGCTCATACAGACATCAAAGCAATGAACAAATATTACATTTCTTTGAAAACAAAGGGGTTTTAATTACTAGTGTTTCGAGTCAAGGGCTTTACACTCCCATTAAAGCAAGCGACAATTTACTTATTGATTTTGGGGGACCTGAATTTAGACAATTTGAATTTTTAAAAGAATCAAGTGGCGTTTTTTATGCTGTTAAATTAAACATAACCTATTCAAACAATAACACCAATACGTTTTACTATTGGAAGGAAGATGACATCATTAGAACTGCAGATTCCTTGTTAAAAGCCAATAATTTGGCAGAAGCAAAAAAAGCCTATCAAATTGCAATAAAAAAGCATCCCAAACATTTCTATTTAAAAGATGCTCTTAAGCATGTTGAATATATCCAAAGCATAGATTCATTAGCCTTAATAAATCAATTTAAAGAAGTCACTGGCACTTACGGTCCCAGAAAGTTTTGGATTGAAAACGGTAAATTCTTTTACAAAAGAGATGGCTTTCCAAAAATTGAACTTATACCAATTGCAAAAGATATCTACATAAATATGACTAAATTTCAAGATCAATTTACTTTTGAATATGAAAATGGGAGAATCTTAACCTCTTCGGCTCAAAGATATAATATTGAAAAAGAAATATGGGAGAAGCTTGAAGATGAATCTAATACTTTTAAAAAAGACTAAAGATTACCCCAACCACCCTTCTCTATCCAAACTTCGATACTGAATGGCTTCACTGATATGAGATCCATTAATGGATTCTACCCCTTCCAAATCGGCTATGGTACGTGATACCTTAAGAATTCGATCATAAGCTCTTGCTGAAAGGTTTAAACGCTCCATGGCCGTTTTGAGCAATTGTTTTGAAGCTTCATCCAACTCACAGTATTTTCTGATCTGTTTGGTGTTCATTTGTGCGTTATAATGCACCGTTTTAGAATCCTCAAAACGTTTGGTCTGCAATTCCCGAGCAGAAGTTACACGTTTTCTAATTTCAACTGAAGATTCCCCTTTGCGTTCATCCGATAATTTTTCAAAAGGCACAGGCGTGACCTCAATATGGATATCAATACGGTCCAAAAGTGGCCCTGAAATCTTACTTAAATAGCGTTGCATTTCGGCTGGTGAAGACGTTTTAGGTGCACCGGGGTCATTGAAATACCCACTCGGACTCGGATTCATACTTGCCACCAGCATAAAAGACGATGGATAGGTTACCGTGAATTTTGCTCTAGAAATCGTGACCTCTCTATCTTCCAAGGGTTGGCGCATAACCTCCAAAACTTCCCGTTTAAATTCTGGCAATTCATCCAAAAACAACACGCCATTATGTGATAATGAAATCTCACCAGGTTGTGGATAGCTTCCGCCTCCAACAAGTGCAACATTCGAAATTGTATGATGTGGACTCCTAAAAGGACGTTGTGCCATCAATCCGGTATGTTCCTTCACACGCCCAACCACCGAATGGATTTTAGTGGTTTCCAAGGCCTCGCTCAAGGTCATGGGTGGTAAAATACTCGGCAAGCGTTTGGCCAGCATCGTTTTTCCTGCTCCGGGAGGACCAATCAAAATGATATTATGTCCTCCAGCTGCAGCAATTTCCATGCAACGCTTAATGCCCTCCTGCCCTTTGACATCACTGAAATCATGTTCAGGAAAATCGAGGTTTTTATAAAACTCTTCTCTTGTATTGATGATGGTCTGTTCAAGTTCTATGTTTTTGTCAAAATATTCAATGACTTGTTTGATATTGTCGATTCCAAAAACTTTCAAGTCATTAACGATAGCGGCTTCCTTTGCATTCTGTGAAGGAAGAATAAATCCCTTAAACCCTTCTTCCCTAGCCTTAATGGCTATTGGCAAAGCACCTTTAATGGGTTGCAAGGTGCCGTCAAGGGAAAGTTCCCCCATAATGAGATAGTCTTCCAAATCACCGGCCTTAATTTGATGGGTTGCCGCTAGAATTCCGATAGCTAAAGTCAAGTCGTAAGCAGATCCCTCCTTGCGCAAATCGGCAGGTGACATGTTGATGATGATTTTTTTCCCAGGGATTTTATACCCATTGTTCTGAAGTGCGGCAGCAATACGAAAATTGCTTTCCTTAATGGCATTGTCCGGAAGCCCAACAAGATGGTAGCCAACTCCCGCATCAACATTGACCTCCACGGTAATGGTTGTGGCCTCAACCCCAAAAACGGCACTCCCAAAGACTTTTTTGAGCATAGAAATGATTTGCTTAAATGTAAGAAAAGTAATTTAAAAAAATCTTGTTCAATCTTGGGTTAAGATAAAATGATTTTAATTAAGTCAAGCCCCAGCCCAAACACCACATAAAATAAGCCACTATGGATTTGAAATCCACAGTTTTTAGCAAAGAATGGAATTCTTTTTAAGAATTGTTTGTCATTCCGTCCCGAAGCTGCGGGAGCGGGGTTTTAACCTTTAACTTGATAATAAAAATCAACTTAGCCTAAATG
>DASWKU010000140.1:0-6230 GCA_036396455.1 Flavobacteriaceae bacterium | reverse complement strand
CGGGATATAAGGATTTAATGCAGGAAGAACCAGCAGGTAAGGCATCTATCGATATTAGGGAATCCGTTGTGTTGCCGTTACTTACCATACAACAGTATGCCTTAAAGAAAATACAGGAATTACGAAAAACCTCCCCAATTGATGAGAAGCAGCTTGGAATTTATGAAAAAATAGTAATGCGGTCGTTGTTTGGAAATATCAATGCAAGTCGTAATTCCGCTTAAAGACATTTAGTCATGTTGTTAATTAATTTCCCGCTTGGGCTTTGGCGTCATCTATCATTTTCTGGCTTGGTAATATGGCCACATTTACACGTCTGTTTTTGGCACGGCCTTCAGCAGTAGAATTATCATGCATGGGTTGTGTTTCACCAAACCAATTGGTTGTAAATCTACCACTACTCAATCCTTTATTGATTAAATAATTGGTAACCGCATAAGCTCTATTTTTTGAAAGGGTCATATTGGATTCCTCTGAACCTACACTATCTGTATGCCCAACAACCAAAATGTTGGTATCGGGATACTCAATAAAAATGCCTGAAAGCTTATCTAACGTGGTTTGGGAAGCCGTATTTATGTTATACTTACCAGTAGCAAAATACACCCCACTATTTTCATCAAAAGTTACAACTATTGCGTCGTCCACCCGTTCTACTTTGGCACCTGGAATCTCTTCCTCAATTTTTTGTGCCTGTTTGTCCATTTTTGCTCCAATAAGCACGCCGGCGGTTCCGCCAACAACACCGCCAATTACGGCACCTAATTCTCCATTGCCTCCCTTGCCGACATTGTTCCCGATAATTGCGCCTAAAACAGCACCACCCGTTGCGCCAATGACAGCACCTTTTTGTTTATTGTTTGCATTTTGTATGGCCTTACAATTTGTTAGGCTTATAATGATCAATAGCGAAAGAAGATATACGCCAATTTTAGTTATAGCTGTCTTCATAATCTTAAAGTTTTGTAAAATTCATGGTTATTGTAAATGGACTTCCATTAACAGAAACGGTCTGTTGCCATTGCATATCATAGTCTGATAAATTTTTAAGCTCTAATCTAAAGCCTTGGTTGGTTTCCGATTTATGCTTTTTGTTTGTTGGTTTCAGTAAGAAATCATAAAATCCTGTTGCTGCATCAACCTCTTGAATGGTAAAAATAAAATAACGTTCGCCAGTTGAACAATTTGGGTTGTAGATCGTATAGATTCCTGAATTGTTGTTTGGAATAAATTGCCAAGTACTACCTTCAAAGCATGTTTTTGAAGCATCGTTTAAAAGGTTTACGTTATAGGCGCCAGTTTTACTATAAGTTATGGTATTTAAGGACCAATTGCCCTTGATTACTTTTTTGGAATCCCTGACTGTTTTTGATGGACCACAAGAAATAAGGCTGATGGAAATGAGTAAAAAAAGGATTTGTTTCATAGATGTTTTGGATTCGTTAGTTTAGAGTAAACAACTATTTTATATACGAAATTTCATTTGGTTTAGATGTTAAATTAATTTTAACGTATACGTAATTCATTGGCAACATTATTGGCAGATAAATTCCGCATGAACGATTTTTTTACTGAAATCCATTTAAAAGAAAAACAAACTTTTTTTGATAGAGAGCCCTTTTATTAAAGATTAAAATTTTTAAATGGAAATCAAGCCACTTTTTTAAGAAAGTCACGATAAGGACATGTCTTGCAAAACTTATTTTCGCCTTTCTTAAATTTTTTGCAGCAATTACTTTTTACATCATCCGGAATAACAACCCCTGATTTTTTAAGTTCTTTTATTGCCTTTTTTGATTTCTTTTTGCCCAAGAGCTTATATGTAAATATATTAGAGTGGGCAAAACTAATTATTTTTATTGAATCTAAATAAGATAAAATGAAATTATTGTGCGCTATTAGTTGCAGAGGCAGAATTTACGGTTAAGTTTTGTATGTCCCTATCAAACAAATACAGGCCACCTTTATCGTCACCAATTAAGTTAATTTTATCTAAAATGGTACGTGCCATAGCTTCTTCTTCAATTTGTTCAGAAACATACCACTGTAAAAAATTATGGGTTGCATAATCTTTTTCTTGCAGACTGATATGCACCAATTGATTTATACTTTTTGAAACAAAAACTTCATGTTTAAAAAGCTCCTCAAACATTTCTTTAAAGGATTTAAAGGTAACATTAGGCGCAGAAAGTTCAGATACTTGTGCATGACCTCCTCGTTCATTTATGAATCTAACCAATCTAAGCATGTGGTCTCTTTCTTCTTGAGACTGCTTATACATAAAAACAGCGACTCCTTCAAGACCTTTAACCTCTGCCCAACAAGCCATTGCCAAATATATTTGAGATGATTCTGCTTCTATTCTTATTTGATTATTAAGTGCTTTTTCTATAGATTTTGATAACATAATACCTTGTTTTTTATAAAATTACATAAATTAATTAACTTATTTGCAAGCCATTTGCAACTAAATCATCACCTGCATTGAGCGCCCGCCTGCCGGACGGACAGGAAGTCGAAGTGTCAGGATTCACAAACACGAATTTACCTTGAGCATTTTCGGTCATTAAAATCATACCTTGACTTTCGACCCCACGAAGCGTTCTTGGTGCAAGATTGACCAAAACGGTGACTTTTTTCCCAATGATATCTTCGGGGGCAAAGCTTTCTGCAATACCGGAAACAATGGTCCTGACATCAATCCCGGTGTCCACTTTCAAAATCAATAATTTATTGGCTTTTGGCATTTTTTCGGCTTCCAAAATGGTGCCGACCCTAATGTCCAATTTAGAAAAATCTTCATAAGTAATGGTCTCTTTTTGAGGCTCGACTCCCGAAACTTCGGGATTGTTTTCGGCTTCGTTTGCAGCTTTACTGGAAATTAATTTGTCCAACTGTTTTTGAATGGCACCGTCTTCAATTTTTGAGAATAATAATTCTCCTTTTCCAATTTGATGGCCGGCAGGGATTAGAATGTCTTTTGAGGAAACATCTTTCCAATGAGATGCTTCGACAAGCTCAGCATGACATTCGTTTTTGGTTTTGTCATTCTGAACGAAGTGAAGAATCTCTTTCAATTTATCCGACGTAAAAGGTAAAAACGGTTCGCTTAAAGTGGCCAATGCTGAAGCAATCTGTAAGGCGACAAACATAATGGTTTGTGTACGCGCTTCATCCTCCTTAATGGTTTTCCAAGGTTCTTCGTCAGCCAAATATTTGTTTCCAAGTCGGGCAAGATTCATGAGTTCTTGTTGCGCTTCCCGAAATCTATAACGCTCAATTGAGCTTGAAATTAAATTGGGAAAATCCTTTACAGCAGCTAAAGTGTCTTGATCAACTTTTGAAAATTCTGAAGGCTTTGGGACCATTCCGCCATAATATTTATCGGTCAATACCACAACCCGATTGATAAAATTTCCGAAAATTGCTACCAATTCATTGTTGTTCCTGGCCTGAAAATCTTTCCAAGTAAAATCGTTGTCCTTGGTTTCGGGTGCATTGGCGGTCAATACATAGCGCAATACATCTTGCTGATTTGGAAATTCTTTTAAATAGTCAGGCAACCAAACTGCCCAATTTTTAGACGTGGACAATTTGTTGCTCTCCAAGTTTAAAAACTCATTGGCTGGCACATTATCTGGAAGAATATAACTGCCTTCGGCCTTCAACATGGCTGGAAAAATAATGCAATGGAACACAATATTATCTTTCCCAATAAAATGGACCAGTTTGGTGTTTTTATCTTTCCAATAGGGCTCCCAATCTTTCCCAACACGTTTTGCCCATTCTTTAGTAGAAGAGATATATCCAATGGGTGCATCAAACCATACATACAGCACCTTGCCTTCAGCTTCAGGGAGCGGAACGGGAATCCCCCAATCCAAATCTCGGGTAACGGCGCGAGGACGCAACCCGTCATCGATCCAGGATTTTACCTGTCCGTAAACGTTGGGCTTCCAATCATTTTTATGGCCTTTCAATATCCATTCTTTCAAAAAAGCCTCATGTTTATCCAGAGGGAGAAACCAATGTTTGGTTTGTTTGAGTGTTGGGGCGTTTCCGGTGATTGCGGATTTAGGATTGATTAAATCCGTAGCATTAAGGCTTGAGCCACATCGCTCGCATTGGTCACCATAAGCCTCTTCATAACCACATTTAGGGCAGGCTCCAATAACAAACCTGTCGGCTAAAAATTGATGGGCTTTTTCATCGTAAAGCTGTTCCGTTATTTCTTCAACAAATTCACCTTTATTGTACAATGTTGTGAAAAATTCAGAAGCTGTTTCATGATGGATTTTTGCCGTTGTACGCGAATAATTATCAAATGAAATCCCAAAATCTTCAAATGATGCTTTAATGATGGCGTGGTATTTATCCACAATGTCCTGTGGTGAAACACCTTCTTTTTTTGCTTTTATGGTAATGGGAACACCATGTTCATCACTCCCACAAATAAAGGCAACGTCATGCCCAGTTAACCTTAAATAACGGGCATAAATATCTGCGGGAACATACACGCCAGCCAAATGGCCAATATGAATGGGGCCATTGGTGTATGGCAATGCTGCGGTTATGGTATACCTTTCTCTCGATAAGGCAGGTCGTTTATGGTGATTCATTTTTTTTAAAATGTCAGGTCGAGCGCAGTCGAGACCTTATTAAAACCTCTCGACTGCGCTCGAGGAGACAGAGAACTGTCAATACTTTTTGTTCAACAAGCCACAAAAGTACACATTTTGAGAGCGATTTAGAAAAAAAATGTACATTTACAATATGTCAAAAATCTCACTAACAATCGCATTATGTTGTGCTATTTTCTTTTTCGGAAGAACAGACCATTTAGTGCAAAATAAGGATTCAAAAACCTATGAAAAATTGATACAACCACCATATTTAAAAGCAGGCGATACGGTTGCCATAGTCGCTCCATCGGGCGTTTTAAAAGAAAGAACCGGAGAAATTCAACAAGCCGTTGACTTGCTTAAAAGCTGGGGATTGAAAGCGGTAATTGGAAAGCACGTATTTAGTCAAGCCAATCACTTTGCAGGATCCGATGACGAACGCTGTGAGGATTTTCAAAAGGCATTGGATGACCCAACCATAAGTGCCATTTGGTGTGCTAGAGGAGGTTATGGAACGGTGAGGATTTTGGATAAACTGAATTTCACAAAATTTAGAAAACACCCAAAATGGGTGATTGGATATAGCGATATCACGGCCTTGCACAATCAAATACACAATGAAGGGTTTGAATCGATACATGCGATGATGTGCGTAAGCTTGTCTGAAGATGGAAAAGGTATAGAAGAGACCATTGCAACCTTCAAGGCTGCTATTTTTGGGAAGCCACTTTCGTATACATTAAAAGGGTCAAAGTTTAATAGAACAGGAACAGTTACAGCTCCTTTGGTAGGTGGAAATCTTACGGTATTGCATACCATGTTGGGCTCCAAAACGAGCATTGATACTTCCGGAAAGATTTTATTCATTGAAGAAATTGGGGAATACAAATATCATATCGACCGCATGTTGCAAAGCTTAAAACGGGCAGGTTATTTTGATCGCTGTAAAGGAGTCATTGTTGGCAACATGACCAAACTTAGGAAAAACACCACGCCCTGGGGCACTTCTATTGAGCAATTGATTGCAGATGCACTTTCGGAATATGATTTCCCCATCGCATTTAATATGCACGCCGGACATGAAAAGGACAATCGCGCCATGGTTTTTGGGCGGACTGTTGAGTTAACAGTTGGCAGGGAGCAGTCTACAGTTGTATTTGATGATTGAGTTTAATAAACCAAATTTATAAATAGACAGGGTAATTTTAGGAAATTATTCGTGAATTCGTGGCTAATAAATTAATGAAAGTAGGACAAGATTCCTGCTTTTGCAAAAATCATGGCATATCACAACGACCTTGGTAAAATTGGCGAACAACTTGCCGTAGAATATTTGCTGTCTAAAGGCTACGAGATTGTGGTGTGTAACTATATGTTTCAAAAAGCTGAAATTGACATTATTGCCAAACACGATAACATGATGGTTTGCGTGGAAGTTAAAACCCGAAATTCTGACTTTTTTGGTGATCCTCAAGAATTTGTTTCTAAATCAAAAATCAAATTGTTGGTTAAGGCGATGGATGCCTTTATTATTGAAAACGATATTCAATTAGAATCGCGATTTGATATTATTGCTATTTTAAAAAACAAAACTACAGAGCAATTGAC
>DASWKU010000139.1:0-1577 GCA_036396455.1 Flavobacteriaceae bacterium | reverse complement strand
AGCTGCACGTACCCAGTTTGGTGATGTTGTTTTGGGAGTTTTAATCGTTTTTAATACGGTATTCAGTTCTTCAGAAGTAGGATATTCTGGAGCCTTAAACGCTTTTAAATGTGTGTCCATGTTCACCAATGCGTCGTGGTCCTCAAGGGTTTTAAAGGCCTCAAGTTCTTCGGCATTGAGCTCATGGTTTAACCATTTTTGTATTAAATCTTCTCGTTTCATCATTCGTTTATTGTCTATATAACAGTTTAACTTTATGTTTTCCTACCCATCCAATTAAAAAGTTTCAATCCCGATACTTCGGGGCCAAATTCCATTTTCTTTTACTGATGACTGTTACTGTAAACTGTCAACTATTTTCACAATCCCTCAATATCTTTCCTCAATTTATCCAATGCGCCATAAATACGTTTTTCAACGGCTTTAGTGGAAATATCTAAGAGTTTGGCAATCTCCTTAAATTTTTTGCCTTCAATCCTGTTCATTAAAAAAGCGGTGCGCTGTGCTTCGGTCAAATTGGAGAGTGCCGTTTGCAGTTTTTTGTTGTACTCGTCTTCCTGCATTAAAAATTCAGGGCTCTCATTGGTATAATGTTTGGGTTTGGTCTGGGCATATTTCAAGACCACTTTTTGGTGTGCCACTTCATTCAACATTAAATTATTGGCCGTAGTGAACACAAAGCTTTTGGCCTTATCTGGAGTTACCTTCGCACAGTTTTGCCACAATTTTATAAAAGCTTCCTGTACTTTATCCTTTGGGTTGAGTTGGTCTCCATATTTATAGTATAAAAAATCATGGAGGTTTTTGGAATACTTATTAAAGATCGAAGAGAACACGTGTTCTTCACAAATGTTGTCATAGAGTTCTTTACTCATGAATCTGGGCGTTAGGTGTTGCTAATTTAAAAAAATTAATCCGTTGGGGTAGGAATTTCTAAAGTTATGCTGTTCTATAATAAAATTGCATGTTGAATTTAAATACCTACATTATGAAAACAAGACTTAATTTACTTTACGCATTACCTTTTTTTGCCCTTTTCATGTTGGCTTCATGTCAAGAAGAAGCCGTTGAAATTACCGAGCCCAATACACAGGAAACCTTTGTGGCCGAATCCAATTTAGCGATGTTGATTGCTCAAACCTCTACAAATGATGGTTCCAGTGACAACATTATAGATGGAGCCAATGGGTTTTCTGTGAATCTACCAGTAACCGTTTATGCAAACGGAGTTGAAATTACTGTGAATTCTGAAGCAGATTATGCCCTAATTGAATCTAATTTTGATGCCAATGAAGACGATGAAGACACTCTTGAAATCGTTTTCCCGATAACGGTAACCATGAGTGACTACACCGAAGTGGTTGTTAACAGTCAAGCTGAACTGGATGACTTAAGATCGCACAACTCAAATGAAGATGACGACGATATTGAATGTGTTGATTTCAAATATCCAATTACCATTTCAATCTATAATTTGAATTTTCAGGTGATTGATGTGGTTACAATAAATAGTGATGAACAATTACATCATTTTATCCGAAATTTAGAAGGTGGTGTATTGGCAAGTTTAAACTTCC
>DASWKU010000138.1:0-3112 GCA_036396455.1 Flavobacteriaceae bacterium | reverse complement strand
AAACGTAATGATGGTATTGCTCAAATCTGGATTTTTCCTGATCTGTTCGCAGGCTTCAATGCCATCCATTTCGGGCATCATCACATCCAAAATGATGAGATGCGGTTTTTCCTTTTTTGCCTTTTTGACGGCCTCAATTCCGTTTTCCGCTTTGATGATTTGGTAGCCTTCTGAAGCTAAATTATACCCAACAATTTCCAGGATGTCCGGTTCGTCATCAACCAAAAGAATTTTGATCTCTCTTTTTTTCATGATTTATAATTGAAAAAATCCACCGTAAAGATACTATTAATAACAAAAAATGATAACCCCGCTAAAATAAATAACAGTATCATAACCTTGTTTTTACATTGAAGCCACCTAGTTTTAGAGATTATTTAGGTTTAACATTTTTTTGGTACAGCTTTTGAGATTATATTTTAACTTTATAAAAAGTTATGATGATGGCAAAACATTACCTTCAAATTATTGTTATTTTCGTCTGTTTTTTGGCGATACCTTTGAGCTATTCCCAAAACACACAGGCCAAAATCACAATGTATGGAACCATTGAAGGGTTAACAATTTATCCAAATCCTGTTAGCAATGGTAAAATTTATATTTCCTCTAAAAAGAATCTATCAAAATACATTGAAATTTTTGATGTCCTGGGCAAAAAAGTGTATGCCACATCACTTTCCGGTAAAATGATGGATGTTTCCAGGCTTAATATTGGCGTTTACATTATTAAAATCACCGAGAACGACAACACCGTCACCAGAAAGTTGGTTGTCAAGTAAACATCTCCTAAATGTTATTTTTTTGTAAAATGGGATTTAAGCCTATTTCTTAAGGCTTAAACTGTAATTTATTTTTTATATTTATCATCTTAATTAATTTAATCCTTTGACACTATGAAAAAACTTTACATTTTACTTTTTGCAATTTTATTTTCTGCAGCAACTTTTGGGCAATCTTCAGACCTATATTTTAGTATGTATGGTGAAGGCAGTAGCAATAACAAATTTCTTGAAATTTATAATGGTACCGGTTCTGATGTAGACTTAAGCAATTATTCGGTTGAGCTTTATGCCAATGGGTCACCAACGGCCACAGAAACACAAGCTCTTTCAGGAACTTTATCAAATGGTGACGTTTATGTGATATACAATTCTAATGCTGCTGCTGGAATAACAGCAAATGGAGATTTATCTTCAACTGTTACTTTTTTTAATGGTGATGATGCTCTTGCCTTATTAAATATGGGAACTGTTATTGATGTTATTGGACAGATAGGAGTCGATCCAGGAAGTGCATGGAATGTTGGTAGTACAGCTAGTGGTACAGCAGAACATACTCTTGTCAGAAAATCTGAAGTTTGTGATCCAAATAATGATTGGGCTACTTCTGCTGGTACAGATGATGCAACATCAGAGTGGACAGTTTATGCAAGTGATGCCGAATGGGGCCAAATTGGGTTTCATGTAGCTTGTACTACTTCACCTGTATTAATAATTACTTCGCCTTCTGAAGGCACTAATTTTGCAGCTGGCACAACAAGTGTAGATATTGTAATAGATGTCCAAAATTTCAATGTTGCTAATGGGACAGGAGATGGACATATTCATTGGACTCTAAACGGAGGTGGTACGAATATGAAATTTGACACATCAAATATTTCTATTCCAGTTTCTGATGGAGCCAATTATACGGTTTATATGGAACTTGTTGACAATAGTCATGCTCCAATTGTACCTGCTGTGAATGCTACAGTCAATTTTTCAGTTTTGAATCCTTGTAGCAGTAATGTCGGTGATATTATCATAAATGAAATTATGCAAAATCCTAGTGCTGTACTTGATTCTGATGGCGAATGGTTTGAAGTTTACAATACCACTGGATCTCCTATAGATATAAACGGCTGGACTATCTCAGATTCAGGTTCTAATTCCCATACTATTTCGTCTTCGCTTATTGTTCCTGCTAATGGTTATGCAGTTTTAGGCAATAATTCAGATTCTGGAACAAATGGTGGAGTTACAGTCAACTACCAATACACTTCTTTCACATTAGCCAATGGTGCGGATAGTGTAATACTAACATGTTCTGGAAACATTATTGACCAAGTTGCTTATGATGGCGGAACAATTTGGCCTGATCCAAATGGCGCAAGCATGGCGCTTTCTACTACTGCTATGAACAGTACGGATAATGACAATGGTGCAAATTGGGGTACGGCAACAACCGATATCGGTTCTGGAGATTTTGGCACTCCTGGAGCAGTCAACGATTTTACACTTTCAGTTGATAACTTTGCTGAAAGTATATTTAAAATCTATCCCAACCCAACCTCATTAGGTTACATAAACATCTCAAGTAAAAGCCAAACCGCCATGAAGGTTGGTGTTTATGACATTTTGGGCAAACAAGTGATCAATAAATCCGTTGACAATAATCGTTTGGATGTCTCCACATTGACCTCTGGAATTTATATCATGAAAATTTCTCAGGACAATGCAACAACAACCAAAAAGTTGGTGATTAAATAATCCTATTTTTAACGTGAACAATGGATAAGCAAAAAGCCCGTCCCGATTGTTCGGGATTCTGTTCCCCTCCCGAATTGTCGGGACTGAAGGGTGAAAAAATTCTTTGTTGAACAACCGGAATCCAGAAAAGCGTTGCCCTTTAGGGTTAGGGTAAGAGGATTTTCGGCATCAAATTGCTAATCCATTGTTCACGTTATTTTATAATGTTTTTAAAAGCGTTGCCCATGGTGACGCTTTTTATTTTGGTGAAACCATCATTCGAAGTGTGGTTTTCGATACATTCAAATGATAACCTGGAACTACAGACTTGTCCACTTAATTTTACTTTAAAAAAACACAAGGAAAGTAATTTATGATATGATACAAGTTTTTATCCCAAAAATATAGAACGCTGATAACGCTGGTTTTTTATGATTCTTTATGATTCGTTTTTAATCTTTTTTTGCTTATGGCGTTATGATTCATTGGAACGTTGGTGACGCTGGCTTTTTTATGATCTAAAAATCATCGCCCATCATAAGAATCTGTGTTACCCGCCCGCCGGCAGGCAGGTCAGCGTTCCATAAAAATGGCATGAAAGCCCA
>DASWKU010000137.1:0-11439 GCA_036396455.1 Flavobacteriaceae bacterium | reverse complement strand
AATAAACCTCACAGGTTTTAAAACCTGTGAGGTTTTATATTTTTGCACATTTAATAAAACGTTTTTTCAAGTGAAATATATCCGATTGACAAAAGAACAGTTTGAGGAATTGCACCAGGAATTCATTAATTTTTTGGCAACCCAGTCCATTACAGTTGATGAATGGACAAGTATTAAACAAAATAAACCAGACGTTGCGGAACAGGAATTGGATGTGTTCAGTGATTTGGTTTGGGAGGGCGTATTGAAGCGGGTCAAGTATTTGGAACATATTTCTGCCCATCAAATGCATCTGTTCCATTGTCTTAAAAATGACATGCGATTGATTGCCTTAAAGGTCAAAAACAATACTGTTGACTTGACCACTAAAGAAGGTTTTGAATGGTTTAGAACTAATTTACTTTCTGATGATGTGGAGTTTTTTAGTGCCAAAAAAGCCTATTCAGAAGATAAGGCTTTGGATAAATTCAAATTGATTGAACAAGGTGCTGTTATCACAAAAGGCCATTTATTCAAATATTTTGAGAAGCTGGTAAGTCAATAATTATTCGTACCGCAACGACTCAATGGGATCCAATTTAGCTGCTTTTACCGCAGGAAGCAGACCCGAAACAATGGCTACAATAAAGGCAATACTAAACGCACTGAACATGGCCAACCATGGTATGGCAAACTGAAATTTTGCAATTGCCGAAACAAGAACCCCAATGAGAACACCCAAAATAATTCCTAAAATCCCTCCCAATTGACCAATAATAATGGCTTCCATAAAAAACTGAAAGGCAATGGTTCTACGTTTGGCTCCAAGGGCTTTGCGAACTCCTATTTCACGGGTACGTTCAGATACCGAAACGAACAAAATATTCATGAGCGCAATGGACGAACCAAAAATGGTAATGATACTAATGACCCAAGCCGCCATATAAAGATATTGTGTAATGGAGCCAATACGGTTGATCAAATCATCACTGCGTTCCAAACCAAAATTATTGTCTTCAACAGGATTTAATCCCCTCACATTTCTAAAGGTCAAAATGGCTTCATCCTGAGCGCTTTCCAACATATCTTTTTTATCTGCCTTTATACTTAAACTGTAATTGATATTGGGATTTGTAAAAATGGTCCTTGCTTTTTGTATGGGGATAATCATACGCAAATCCTGATTGTTTCCAAATGTTGCCCCCTTGGTCTTTAACACGCCAACGACCTTAAATTTGGCACCTCTTACACTTATGGTTTTGTTTATGGGATTGACATCGTCCAACAACGCTCTTTTAAGATCGCTACCAATCACGCAAACGCTATTGCTGTTTTGAACATCAAAATAATTGAGTTCTCGACCTTCATCAATTTCCAAGCCTGAATTTTGTATAAAATATTCATTGACGCCCAAAACACTGGCTTCGGGATCGGTTTTTTTGTTTTCGTATTTTATTTCGGCATTTCTGGTCCCAACAAACGAAATGGCCGTTTTGGTATAAGGAAAGGTGTAGTTTTTTTCAAAATCCACAACATTTCGGTAACTGATCACAGGATTTATTTTTTGAAGCTCCCTGCCACTTTGCCGTTGTGTGCCAAATTCATATCGCTGAATATTGAAGGTATTGGCTCCCATAGATGAGAAATCACTTGAGATAGTATTTTCTAGAGCAGAAACCGAGCTTAAAATGGCCACCAAAGCCATGATGCCAATGGCAATGATCAAAACGGTTAAAATGGTACGAAGGAGTTGATTTTTAATGGAATCGAATGCGATTCGCAAAGTTTCCCTAGCTAATGTGAACCTGCTCAATTTTAAATGCGTTAATGATAATTTCCTATAAGACTATTAAACGCCCATAAAGTTACTATAAAATTAAAATAACTTGCCAATGCCTATAAAAATTATAATATTTTTGTGACAATTAAAATGTTTCACTAAAAGATCCCCATTTACATGGGGAATAGTATGGCACAAAAACCAAGCATTCCAAAAGGCACTAGAGATTTTAATCCTGAAGAGGTCGCAAAACGCAGTTATATTGTTGAAACCATAAAGCAGCAATTTGAATTGTATGGGTTTCAACCCATTGAAACGCCTAGCTTTGAAAACTCCGAAACCTTAATGGGGAAGTATGGTGAGGAAGGCGACCGACTGATTTTTAAGATTTTAGAATCTGGAGAATATTACGAAAAGGCAAAACAAAAAATTGTTAATCCAATAGAAGACCCTAAAACTATAACCTATTTGGATGACCTTTTGAGTACAATTTTTAAAAAAATTAAGGCAGATTTAAAGGATAAGTGTTTAAGTAACATAAGTGGAGATGAGAAGTATACAAACATGAAATTAATTTCTCAATATCTAAAAAACAATTATAAGGTTTTGCTAAACAATTCTCCAGTAATTATTTATTTAGGACAGTATGAAGAAAGAATACAGTATTATCTTAGAGATAATTCAGATAATATAGCTATCAAAGTTGTTAATAGGGAAGCTTTTTTTGAAGACGATATAGCTTATGAAAGGTTTGAATTAAACGAACAGAAAGATATACAGATTGATTTACTAGAGACACTTAGAAGGTTTTATATATTAAATATTGAAACAAATGATTTAACAAAATTAATCTCCGAAAAAGCCCTCCGCTACGATCTTACCGTACCCTTCGCACGTTATGTGGTACAGCACCAAAACGAGATTGAATTTCCGTTCAAACGTTACCAAATCCAACCGGTTTGGCGGGCCGACCGACCTCAAAAGGGACGCTTTAGGGAGTTTTACCAATGTGATGCCGATGTGGTAGGTTCCAACTCGTTATGGCAGGATGTAGAGTTTGTGCAATTGTACGATGCTGTGTTCACTGCTTTAAGACTAAAGGACGTTACCATAAAGATCAATAATCGTAAAATCCTTTCGGGAATTGCCGAAGTGATTGGCGCACAGGATAAACTGATTGATTTTACGGTTGCCCTCGACAAGCTTGATAAGATAGGAGAGGAGAAGGTCAAGGAAGAAATGTTGGGTAAAGGCATTTCAAAATCTGGTATTGATAAACTGCAACCCTTATTTTCACTTTCAGGACGTTTTGAATCCCAAATGGAGCAATTAAAATCCATTTTGGCTTCATCTGAAGAAGGGAAAAAGGGTATTGAAGAATTGGAGTTCATCAACAGTGCTATTTCCGAATTAAAATTGCAAACCGCGAGTTTGGAACTCGATGTCACCTTGGCACGTGGCCTAAACTATTATACTGGGGCCATTTTTGAGGTTTCTGCTCCTAAGGGTGTCGATATGGGTTCCATTGGTGGCGGTGGCCGCTATGATGACCTTACGGGCATTTTTGGACTTAAGGATGTCAGTGGTGTTGGCATTAGTTTTGGATTGGATCGCATCTATTTGGTGCTTGAAAGTTTACATCTGTTTCCTGAAACCATTACCAATACCGTAAAGGCACTTTTTATAAATTTTGGTGAATCTGAAGCCTTGACCTGTATGAAAGCCATTAAAGTTTTGAGATCCAAAAACATAAACGTGGAATTGTACCCCGATGCTGCCAAAATGAAAAAGCAACTTAATTATGCCAACAAGCGTCAAATACCATATACGGTTTTGGTTGGAGAAACCGAATTGAAATCGAACACCTTTACGCTTAAGAATATGGTGTCTGGAGAGCAGAAAAACGTATCACTGGAATCACTTATAAAAATATTGCAATAAAAAAGTCCCGCCGTTAAGCGGGACCGAATTTTAGTTAAGATTTAGGGCTTATTTATTTAACTAAAATTTTTTTGGATACTGAACCGCTTACAGTATGCATTTTTAAAACATAAGTTCCTGAACTTAAGTTTTTAACTTTATACTCCGAAATTTTTTGTAGTTCAATATTATTAATGGACATAATGGATTGTCCAAGAATATTTAGGAGCTCTATATTTTTAATTTCAGTAAGATTGGGATTGACCAAAACAATATTTTCAGATTCATTTGCAAAATAAACCGCTAGTGAATTAAGCTCATTTTCAGATGTGCCTAAAGACTGACCTGATGAATCAGGCGTACTGAACGTGATTTCAAATTTGTTCAAATAGTCACCCGCTGGCAAACTAAATTGAAAATTTGAATCTTTTAAATCATGATACAAATCGGTGTCTTTATCATGAATAAAGATTTGAGTGGTATCATCAATATTTTCCATTGCCTCAATTCTTATAGCTGACAATCCTGATTGACTGGTTTTAATACCAATGGCCAAGACCTGATCCTTGTCAAAATTATTTACGGCTTGAATGGAGAATTTAGTATTGTTAAATTTCCAAAACATATCTTCTTTATTGTTTTCAATTAATGGAGCGTCATATCCCAGGTCAAAATTATTGGTAGTATTTTCATCAACACCAACCAACAACGCTCTATGATATCCTTTAGGGGAATCATACATCAATCGAATCTTTTGTCGAGGATCAACTTCAATTTGAGTTTCAGAAGTGTTATCTTCTAAAGTTTGTTCTTTTGAGGACCCAAAATTTGCCCCCAAAAACACCGAACCTGTATTGGAACCTGTTACTTCCTCTTTTTTAAAGGTACGTTGACTGTTCTTAAATAGAATAGTGCCACCAACGACTGGCAGAGTCAATCCTATAAGTCCGGCATCCAAAACCGAGGACACAAAGAACCCTTGGCTTACAGGAATGTAACGTTCAGGTATTTTGGTGCCGATACCTCCAGTTGCATTAATTCTAATATCATTGGAAATTGCAGCAATGCCCCCCATGAGTGTATAAGTGGCATATCCGCCCTGATATTCTGCCAAAACATGGGTATTACTTGCAAAATGGTCCCAGAAGTACAGAGCTCCGTTAATGACGTTACCACTGGCGTTTCTACCACTGGTTTCCAAATTGCTTATGTTATCTTTGATGAATTCGTCCGCATCCAAGGCAGAAGGATAAGGGTTTCCAACCAAATAGTCATTATTTGCGGCCAATGTTAATGTAATATCGCCATTATTCGGTTTTCCCCTAAACACATAATTTTGTTTCAGGGAGATATTGCCACTGGTATTGGTGACCCCTTTCATTGTAAAGCCTTCGCCAGCACCAATTGGCCCCGTACTTCTTACATGTTGCCATGCAGAATAATCATTTGAAGTTTGATTGGCATATTTCCAGATCCAGTAATCGGCTATGGATATTGGAGGTCCAGCTGAGCCATTGTATCCTGAAGTCAAGAATGTTATTGAAGCAGGTGGCCCTGGATTTGTACCATCCTTAAGCACATTGGGCAATGTATAACTTGTATTGTTTGCAACAGTGCTTTTAACCCCAACAGGTGATGACCAATAATTATAGGTAAAGAAGTCCCTAGTGCCTTGTTGGTCTCTTTCTAAATCACCTTTACTTGTGACATCCAATATACTTTCAGGGCCTTGTACCAATTGTGATTCCGAATCCAAATCAATAAAACCATCCAACTTTAAATACCAGCTCACATTTAATTCAGTATCGTTTTTTACGCCAAATTCGATAGGATTTGATCCAGAATCCTGTTCATCGATAATGAGCCCTAAGTGTCCTTGATCCACATTGGAATATACACCATCATGTTCTACTTTAACTATTGACCAATCATAGGTTATAGCATCGTTTCCGTTTACTCCATCGGCTGCAATATCAACGGCAGTTGCCAGATCACCACTTTGTTGGGTGACAAATGGAAGTGGTGCAGTTTGTACATTTATAACTTTTGTATTATAGATTTTTGCACCTGAGCCCACATCGATACTTGAAGTGGTCAAATCATCTATAATGTCATCTTTATAATTATCCATACGGAAATATCTCTGAAGATTTGTCCAAGGTAGAGGTGTGATCGTTGATTCGTCTACAAAATCGGTCACATTTCTTGGAACTATGCAGCCTTTAGTTGTACCACTGTCATCTTCAATTTCTTGATACACCATTTTTTGAAATTCATTTTCTGATAATGCTGTATTGAATAAACGAACTTCATCTAAATAGCCTTTAAAATAGTTACTGTTTGTATCAGGTTTCCTTCCAAGCGTGAAACTGGATGTATCTGCAGGCAGTCCTCCTGAAACAGACATATTACTTGAAATCTCCAATCCATTAATGTAAAGAACGAAACTTCCATTTTTATATGTGGCTCCAACGTGGATCCATTGGTCTGTTGTTAGTGCAGCTCCATTGGTCAAGGTGTAACCATTAGCATACGCAGTTATACTTTTATCGGAATTCATTTGTATATAAAAGGCATCCTGACCAGCAATAATTTGAATTCCTGAAGCTGAAGGATCAATTTTGATCCATGACATTAAGGTTCCTTCCCCCCAAGCATTGATCACATTGGTATCATCGGCATAATCATTTCGGCCGTCAAAGAATAAGTGGAGTTTTCTTTCCAAATCTCTAGGCGAACCAAACAGGGCATCGTTTGTATCAAATAAATCTACAATGCCGTCACCATCGGTATCTGTAGTGTCATCAATGACCCCATCATTATTGGCATCTAGACTGGCATATAAAGTTCCTGCAATATCATAAGTTGTACCGTTGGACATGGTGTCAATATAATCTGGAATACCATCACCATCGGTATCTTTAACGTAATAAACGGTTCCAGAAACGGTTCCTTGAGAATCGTTACCATAAGCATCAGTATAATTATTGGCAACACTATGGAAATCATAAATATCCAAAATACCATCACCAAAATATTCAGGTATCCCATTACCATATACGTCTTTTTCACGAAAGGCTTCAGAATCTATTCCGTCTCCAACGCCATCACCGGTAATGTCTCCATCGCCGTTTTGGAAGTTGGCATCACCTGTATTTCCTGCACCAGATTCATCGACATCAAAAATACTGTCATTATCACTGTCTAAATCCTGATAATTTGGAACGCCATCACCATCTGAATCCAGTGGTGTATTGCCTTCGGCACTATCATGCAGACCATTGCCATTGGCATCTATCCAAGCTACATCTATTCTACCGGTTCCATTACTTAAATGGCCTAATCCGGCTTCAACAATATCGGGAATGCCATCATTATCATCGTCCAAGTCAAAAATGTCTGCAACTCCATCATTATCCAGATCACAAAGAGTTTGTCTAATTTCAATATCATCAATAGCCAAGTCATTACCCAATCCTCCTGTTTCGTTGTTAATGAATATGACCTGAAACTCATTGACATTAAGGTTCAAATCGGCTGTAAAATTGTACCAATCCCCGGCGGAGTTTCCGGCTGTGGTTGGTGCTATTGGTCCAGTGGTAATTGATGCAAGAACATTATCGCTCATGTCCCGAAATTCTACAAGAATGTCCGGTCTTAAACGCGTTGCTATACCGGATGCATCCGTTCTATCCAGATTGATGACCCAAAAACTATAAGTAATCGGTACATTTGGTAAAGCCCCTGTAATATGGGCAGTATAAAAAATGCCGGGATCGTAAGATGCATTAAACATGGCCATTCTACCGTTGACATCTCCAGAAGTATGATCCTCTCCAGTATACCAATAGGCATCGGCCCAACTGGCCACTTCATTATTTGGCGTATCATTTATCCCATCACCGTCAGATGCTTTATGATATACAACATATTCACCATCATTTAGGTCGATACTGGATAAAGATGGGCAAGAACCTGTATTGGTCCCTACAGTTCCATCTTCGTAACAGTATGTTGAAATTGCCGCATAAGTAGTATTGATGGTTGTACGATCTCCCACTCCAAAAGTCTCTTCGAGGAACTTATAGTTTACAGTAGTGGCTATAGGTGAAGTATCACAGCTTGTTTCTTCTTCTGAATCTGTAATACCATCATTATCATCGTCAATATCTATATTGTCAAATATGCCGTCATCATCACTGTCATAAAACAATTGAACTGAAGTGCCTTCTATGACAAAATCATAAGTACCTTCATCGGAATCATTATTATTGACGGTTACCGTACATTGTTGTGTACCAATGGCGGGTGCTGTATAAGTAACACTGAAAGTAGTACTACCACCTGCACTAACTGGGGAACTGTATGCCGTACCAGTAATGGCAAAATCGGTTGTATTTGATAATGTAATACTTGATATTGTTAGATCTACGGTTCCGGCGAAATTGTCTATGGTAAACGTTTTTTGAACTGTACTCCCACTATTTACAGTACCAAAATCGGTATTGTCAGTTGTTGTTGGCGTTATATCTCCGTCAGCGATTGTTGTTGAGTTACCTTGGATATTAATTTCAGGAGCCCTAACTGCCCTTATAGTAAATGTCCATGCATTGTCTATACCATCATTGCTGGCATCGCTGCTTGCCACTGTAACAATTGAAGTATATGTTCCAACGGTTAACGTGTTAAGTGTTATTGTAAATGGAACGTTGTCGTCATTTTTTGCGATAGCTATTGGAGCTGGATTTGTGGTAATGGTGAAATCTGTGCTGTTTGATAATGTAATACTTGTGACGTGTAGAGTTGTTGGGGTACCACTTTGACTGTTATCCAACTCAAAAACCCTTGAAGTTGCATTGCCGAAATCCGTAAAGTCTGTCGTTGTAGGTGTGCTATCCCCATCTGCAATAGAAACAGAATTGCCTAAAACATCTATTGTTTGGGAGAATAAATGATTGGATAACATCAATAAAAGTACACCAAGACATACTTGTGTAAAATTTCTCATAAGCGGTTAAAATTTTAGTTCGGGGCTAAAATTTGAATAAACATATAACAAATATCCATGAAATGCAAAATTAATCGATAAAATGCAATAATATACATTTTCTAAATGATGCGTAACTTGGATTTCATTTTGCGTTGGTTTTTTTAATCATTAGAATTCCCCGAGCTCTGCGTCGGGTGTTGCGTTTTGATAATCTGGTTGTGCAAAGAACCAAGAGACAAGAACCAAGAGTCTGGACGAAAAGTTCTAGTTTCTTGATTCTTGTAGCGTAGCAATCTTGATTCTGATACCTCGCACGCTCTGCGTCGAGGTAGTTCATTAACAGGTGATTTTATTAAAAATTGAGGGAGGTCAATATTTTACTATGAGTTTTTTAATGCCTATTACTTTTCGGTTTTCATCTTCAATTTTTACAAAATAAAGGCCATTGCTAAAAGAACTTGTTGATATTATGGTGTTGTTTGATTATGTTTTGAGTTGCCATACAATTTTACCTTGGCCAACAATAATTTTAGTATTGATTTTGAAGTTCTATTAATGAAAAGATAGACTCAAATTCGGCTGATCTGTGAGTATGTCGATTCTACCGGAAGCACCACTGACTAAATTATTGGCTTCAATATGGATGGACCCACCCAAGTATCACAAACCAAGGCAATAGGTTGAGATCCAATCCAAAGCATAAATGAAAAGTTGGATCAATTATCGGAAATATCGTCCAATAGACTTTGTGTTTTTGGTTGAAGAATCAGAATGAAACGCGAATATGGTTACAATTATGTACCAGCCCAGAAGAAATAAAAAGTAGGACTGTAAGTTCAATTGGTGAAATTTCAAACATAAAAAAGTCCCACCGTTAAGCGGGACCGAATTTTAGTTAAGATTTAGGGCTTATTTATTTAACTAAAACTATTTTAGTTACTATATCGCTTAGACTTTGAATTTTTAAAACATAGGTTTCAAACTCAAGCTTTTGATTTTTTATTCCATTCGCGCCGTTTTGTTGAGAATAAAAATTTGTAATTCAATTACAAATAATTCAATTTTTAATAAGGCAATTTCCACTGAGGTTTTAATTCTGAGCAATTCAATTTCCAGATCCATAAATAGGTGTTTAAGTTTATAATTTTATGTTTTTATGAAAACTATAAGCTTCAACATGTTGTAATAAGCAAAACCTGCAAACAAAATGAATGGCTGGTCGGTTGGGCTTTATTAATGAAAGTTGCGTAGAATTCATAAGTAGGTTAAATTTTTAGTTGGAGCTAAAGATTTAAGCAAAACTGAATAAAAAATCCATGAAACACAAATAAAATCGACCAAATGCATAAATATAATAAATTGGGGAGCGTCAAAATAGTATGATGCTCCCCAATTTGGTTCTGTAATTCCAAATTATTTTAGGATCAAAAAATTAGATCAAAGGCAATTTAGGATTGGGTCTATAGGTTGATGGACAAACTTAAAATAAGCTGATCTGGACGGGTGTCTATTCTACTAGGATCAATTCCACCTAAATTATTGTCTATAAATTTCGCCTCATTGTTGTTGAACCCACGTTCATACCGAAGATCAAGACCAATTTTGTTGAGGTCCAATCCAATTCCAAAGTTTAAACCTACAGTGAAATCATTTTCAACATCCTTAATATTGATGTCGTCAAAGTCGGTATCCAAAATATACTGAAATGATGGACCGGCAAAAACATTAACAGGCCCGAGAACTCTTAAGCCAACTAACATGGGAGCGTCCAATTTTTTCATTTTAAAGTCGTCATTGTCGTAATCACTTTTGGTACTGGTGTAAACAAGTTCCGGTCTAAAATAAAGTCGATCCCCAATTTTTCCGAAGAACCCCAAATGGTATCCAATATTACGGTCCGGATGTTTGGCAATGGGACCTGCGGACTCAAAATAATCACCATTGGCGTTGTAGTTTAAACCGCCCTTAATTCCAAAACTGGAACCATCCTGTGCAAAAGTTGTTAAGCTAAAAAAAGCAACTAGAACTGTGCTAATAATCAATTTTTTCATAATATTCGTTTTTAATTTGACTTGAGTTATTTTCCTATCCAAAAATATATAGTATTCTATGCTTATCACTTATACAATTTTCTTAGTTTATTATATAATTGGCATAAATAAATTTTTTGTTTCCAAGAATAAATTGAATAAAAAAGATAATTCATTCAATCAAAAACGTTGCCAAACGAAGATTATTCTTTTCTTAAGATTTATTTATGATTTTATTTTTTTGCCAAATCGATACTTTAGACTGCAAATAAGCTGACTGGATCGTGAATCTATGGTGATTGAATTGTTGAGCATCGTGGATTGTATTTTGGAGAGCCCTCTTTCCCAACACACATCAAGTCCAAAGGACCCAATGTCAATACCACCTCCAATATGTAAAGCCAATGAGAATGAATCAGTATCCACGGATAAAACATAATCAAAATTTGAATCTACTATAAATTGCAGATCCAGATTTTTTTCATACTAAAGAAAAGTACTTAAATTATAATTTCCTTCTCAAGACTGTTTTTACCGCATTTATAATCGCCTCACTATTTAAGCCATATTTATTCATGAGTTGTGCAGGAGTACCGGACTCACCAAAGGTGTCATTGGTAGCCACAAACTCCTGTGGTGTGGGTTTGTTTTGTGAAAGAACCCGTGCTACACTTTCTCCCAATCCACCAAGATAGTTGTGCTCTTCGGCAGTTACAATGCATTTTGTTTTGGTTACTGAA
>DASWKU010000136.1:0-1774 GCA_036396455.1 Flavobacteriaceae bacterium | reverse complement strand
TGCCTATGTAAAAGAAGGTGTTGCCTTAAGAGATGCCAGCATAACGAAACCAATATTGGTTTTGCATCCACAGCCTGTAAATTTTAAAACCTTGATTGAACGTTGCCTTGAGCCCAGTATTTACAGTGCCAACGTTTTGGGTGAATTTATTAAAATCGCAGAGGAAGAGGGGCAAACCGAATTTCCCATTCATATTAAATTTAATACAGGATTAAATAGATTAGGTTTTTGGGAAAATGATTTGGAATACATCCATTCACAACTTAAAAAAACCAAATCTGTTAAAATAAAGTCCATCTTTTCCCACATGGCCGCTAGTGAAGATTTAAGCGAAAAAGCATTTACCAAGGCACAAATAAAATCCTTTAACCGTATTTCTGAAAATTTTAAAATTCTTTTTGGCTATACTCCAATGCTACATATGTGCAACACTTCCGGCATACTTAATTACCCTGAAGCGCATTTGGATATGGTGAGAAGCGGTATTGGACTCTATGGCTTCGGAAATTCTGAAAAAGAAGATAAAAACTTCAGGCCCATTGCAACTCTTAAATCTATCATTTCCCAAATTCATAACATTGAAAAAGGTGAAACCGTAGGCTATAACAGAGCTTACAAAAGTGATAGGCAATTAAAGACGGCCACTATCCCAATTGGTCATGCCGACGGTATTGGAAGACAATATGGAAATGGAAAAGGTTTTATTGTCATTAATGGAAAAATGGCACCAATTGTTGGCAATGTTTGCATGGACATGATCATGGTCAATGTTTCGGATATTGATTGTGATGAAGGTGATGAAGTCATAATTTTTGGAGCAAACCCATCGGCAGTAGATTTTTCGAAAACGGCCAATACCATTTCGTATGAAATTATTACGGCTATCTCCCAACGTATTAAACGTGTGATTATAAAATAATTCTTTAGTCGCTCACATTTAACTTTTTTAATTAAATTAGTTCCCCATTAACTAACTTAATACAATTATTATGCTAAAAGAGTTTAAGGATTTTGCCATGAAGGGCAATTTGGTTGACATTGCTGTTGCCTTTGTCATGGGTGCCGCTTTCAACAAAGTGGTAACGTCATTTACCGGTGGAATAGTCTCCCCTTTGGTTGGGTTAATTTTCAAATCGGATTTTAAAGACCTGAAATTTGTTATAACCGAAGGCGTTATTAATGATGCCGGTGAAAAGGTTGGTGAAGTGGCTGTACTTTATGGTGATTTCTTAACCAATTTAATTGATTTTATCATTGTTGCTTTTGTCATGTTCATGATTATAAAAGCAATAACCAAAATGAAGAAAAAAGAAGCACCGGCCCCTGCACCTCCTGCTGGACCATCGGAAATTGATTTGTTGAAAGAAATCAGGGATGCCTTAAAAAAATAAACGTTAGCTTACCGCTACACTAAATACTTAATTTTTAACCGCTTCTCAAAAAAGGAGCGGTTTTTTTATGGATTTCTCACATCAATGAAATAAATTTATATCTACATTTGCCAATCAAATTTATTAAAAAATAAACACATGAAAGTAGCTGTTGTTGGTGCCACCGGCCTTGTAGGCAACGTTATGCTTAAAGTATTGGAAGAGCGCAATTTTCCGTTAACTGAATTAATTCCTGTTGCTTCCGAAAAATCTGTTGGTAAAAAAATTACCTTTAAAAATAAAGAGTATGCCATTGTGAGTCTTGCCGATGCGGTCAATATGAAACCTCAAATTGCACTGTTTTCAGCAGGAGGTGGAACTTCCTTGGAATGGGCACCAAAGTT
>DASWKU010000135.1:0-4346 GCA_036396455.1 Flavobacteriaceae bacterium | reverse complement strand
GGATAATGGTGTTGGGATTTCTGATGAGAATAAATCTAAAGTATTTGAGCCCAAATTCACTACCAAAACAAGCGGAATGGGCCTTGGCCTGGCCATGGTAAAAAATATTGTGGAAACCTATAACGGAAATATTACCTTTATATCTGAAAAAGGAAAGGGCACGACTTTTACCGTATCGTTTCCCAAAGAATAAAGTTTGTCATTCCTGCGCAAGCAGGAATCCATTACGTTTATATTATGAAATACTTTCTAATAATAGTAGTGCTTTTAGCATTTCATTTGAATATATCTGCACAATCTGGAGTATATATAAAAGAACCTATTAATATTGATGGCACAAAAGTTAAATGGACACTTACATTGGATGAAGATGGTACATTTTTATATCATTTTCTAAGAGATATCTCCGCAGTTTCAAAACCTAATATAGAAGAAAACTATTACGGAAAAGGAACTTGGACTTTAGAAGGAAAGTCAGTCATTTTATTTTCAAATGAAACGGATAATTTGAATGGACAATATACTGTAAATTTGAACAATTCTAAAGCAAGGTACATAACAAAATCGCCTAGAAATACATCAGATAAAGTTATAAAAACTGCTTTACTTTTTTACGAATCTGATCACATTAAAGGTTTGGAGCTTTTTAAAATAGAATAACAAAAATTGTCATTCCTTCGAATGCAGGAATCCACTTGATTAAAACAATAGCCAATGAACTACAACAATATACTTTCAGAAGAAAATAGCGGAATTAACACAATCACAATTAATCGCCCCCAAAAGCTCAATGCTTTAAACAGAGCTACAATCCAAGAATTACACGATGCTTTTGAAGATGCCAATAACAACAAAAATGTGAAAGCCATTATCGTTACAGGAAGTGGTGATAAAGCTTTTGTTGCGGGGGCGGACATCAGTGAATTTGCCGATTTCGACGTTAGGGAAGGAAGGCAATTGGCAGCCGAGGGTCAAGAGTTGCTGTTTGATTTTGTTGAAAATTTGTCCACTCCAGTAATTGCAGCTATCAATGGTTTTGCGCTCGGCGGTGGACTGGAACTGGCCATGGCCTGCCATTTTAGAATCGCAAGTGATAATGCCAAAATGGGTCTGCCGGAAGTCTCCCTTGGAGTTATTCCTGGATATGGGGGCACACAGCGCTTGCCCCAATTGATTGGTAAAGGGCGCGCTATGGAAATGATCATGACAGCTGGAATGATTGATGCCAATTCTGCTCTAAGCTATGGTTTGGTAAACCACGTTACTACACAAGAAGACCTAATCCCATTGGCAGAAAGGATTGCAGTTAAGATTATTCGCAACTCTCCTGTGGCCATAAAAAGTGCCATCAAAGCAATCAATGCCAATTTTAAGGATGGTGTCAATGGCTTCAAAGTGGAAATCAAGCAATTTGGGAAATGTTTTGGGACCAAGGATTTTGCTGAAGGCACTACAGCTTTTTTAGAGAAGAGGAAAGCTGAATTCCCTGGAAAATAAAAATAAATTTCTGCAACATTTGTTGATAACCCAAATCTATTTTAACAATTTTAAGTCAATATATTTCTTATTTTAGAAGACTACTTTTCAGGTAATCACATTTTATTTTTGAATTATGAACTCCAAGTCTATCATTAAAGGGCGAGGCGCACAACTTAATGTACACAATCGTTTTTTCCAACTAAGCCACGAAATACGGGATGACTTTTTGGAATATTGTGCTAAAGAGGATGAACAGGCCGATAAGAATAAAACCCTTTACCTAGAAGTTTTCCCAAAAACCATTGTCAACAAGGTGGAGAGTCCCGATGTGGGTATGATGTATTCCATGAATATGTACCAAGGTTGTGAGCATGGGTGCATTTATTGCTATGCCCGTAATAGTCATGAGTTTTGGGGCTACAGTGCCGGATTGGATTTTGAAAGAAGGATTTTGGTAAAAAAAGACGCTCCGAAGTTGCTTGAAGAACAGTTGAAAAAGAAAAGTTGGAAAGCATGCCCCATTGTCATGTCAGGAAACACCGACTGTTATCAACCGGCAGAACAGCAATTTAAAATTACACGACAATGTTTGGAGATATTTTTAAAATACAGACATCCGGTCGCTATTATCACAAAAAACGCTTTAGTACTTCGGGATTTGGATATTTTAAAGGAATTGTCAAAAGACCATCTTATCGCAGTAAATATTTCAATTACATCCTTATCAGAAAAGACGCGCCGAATTTTGGAGCCAAGAACCGCAACCATTAAAAAAAGGTTGGAAACCGTAAAAGTGCTTTCTGAGAATGGAATTCCAGTAAACGTGATGTTGGCGCCAATAATTCCCTCCATTAACAGTCATGAAATTTTACCTTTGGCCAAAGTGTCTTCAGAGATGGGCGCATTATCAGTAGCACATACCATTGTAAGGTTGAATGGAGCAATAGGTGAAATTTTTACAGATTGGATCAAAAAAGCTATGCCAGATAGAGCCGAAAAAGTATTGCACCAAATCGAGAGTTGCCATGGAGGTCATTTGAATGATAGTCGTTATGGAACACGAATGAGAGGTGAAGGCGAAATTGCCAAACAAATCAATAATATGGTAAAATTGGCAAGACTTAAGTATTTTAAAGATAAAACGATGCCAAAATTAAACACAACTTTACACGAAGATTATAAAAATGGGCAGCTAAAATTGTTCTAAAAAAAAGAAGGCTATGAAGCCTCCTTTTTCACTAACTAACTAAACTAACATTATCTAAAACAAATTTTCAAATTGTAATTGATTCTGTAAACTCTCTGCCTTCAGTTTTTACGACCACTCTGTAGTTGCCTTTTTTAGTTTTATCCAAGGCATAGACACGCTCAACGATTTTTGTGTCTTTAAATTTTTCAGAATGGATCAATTCATAATCACTGAAACCATTGTCGTAGTCGTAATAAATTTTTACCTCTAAAGGTTTGTTGTCAAATGACAATCTGCTCAAAAGCACCTTGTTTTCCTTAAACCTAATAACCGGTTTAAAAAATTTGGTTTCTTTGTCTTTAAGAAATTCAACTTTGTTCAGATACACTTTAAAAGGAATGACTTGTACCTCAATGTCTTTGTCCAATTCAAAATAATATTCACCATTTGGAAGGGTGGTTAAATCAAATCCTTTAGTGTATGCACCTGATTTCTCAATCAATTCTTTGTATAAAACAATGCCATTATAATCTTTGATTACCAATTGCTGTCCTTGTTTTACATTATGTATTGATAGTGTTGAATTTTCAGTTTCAACCTTTTTTTCAAAAGTTGCAGATCCGGTCGCATAACTTATCATGGCCGATAACATCGTTACCATTAGTATGCCTTTTTTAACTTCTTTTTTCATGATTTGGAATTTTAAAGTTTTACATGACAAATGTATGGCCATATTGATTCTTAAAAAACAACACTTTTATCCAATTTATATGTACAATTAACCACATGATTAAATTATATGGGTAATAATGTTAATATAGTACATAAAAATGATAAATTTGCACATATTTGACGATGTTTTATATAGTAATTTTGCTATAAAATCCTAAATCTAATGGCACATATTAAACCAGCCTTTGAAAAGGTAATACCTAGTTTTGGAAGCTCTATTTTGGTTAAAAAACATACCGAGAATAGAAAGATGAAAAAAGCATTCTGGCATTTTCATCCTGAAATTGAATTGGTTTATGTCAATAAAGGACAAGGGAAACGCCATATAGGGAATCATTTGTCCTATTTTAACAATAGTCAGCTTATTTTGTTGGGCTCAAATTTACCTCATCACGGATTTACGGATAGGTTAACAAGTAATGGTTCGGAAACCTTGATACAGTTTAAACCTGACTTTTTGGGCGATGCTTTTTTTGAAGTACCTGAAATGAACAATATCGTTCAACTGTTAGAAAGGGGGAAAAAAGGAATTCTGTTTAAGCCTGAAACCAAAAAAGTAGTGGGCCCCAAAATGGAAAATCTTATTAATTACAAAGGCTTTGATAGAATTGTAAAATTATTGGAAATTCTTAATGATTTGGCCATTTCTGAAGATTATACGCTATTGAATGCAGATGGTTATGCGTTTGAAACCAAACCTCAGGACAGTGCCAAAATTGATATTATTTATAAATACATCAATGCGAATTTTAAAAACCATATAAGTTTAGAGGAAATGGCCGACAAAGTGAGCATGACCGTTCCGGCGTTTTGTAGATATTTCAAAAAGGCCACAGGCAAAACCTTTACAAAATTGGTGAATGAGTACCGGGTGGTCCATGCCACAAAGCTATTGTCGGAAAGTCAAATGACCATTACGGATATATGTTTTGAGTGCGGATTCAAT
>DASWKU010000134.1:0-9213 GCA_036396455.1 Flavobacteriaceae bacterium | reverse complement strand
GTTGTTTCATTGCAAGAAAAGGGATATGGGAATTGCCCATGAAAACAAGAATTTAAACGGGGATTTTGACCAATAAAAATAATTAGGAATCAATAAAAAATATATGTCATGAGAACATTAAAATTGCAGATGCGTATGACCTTGGATGGTTTTGTTGCCGGCCCCAATGGGGAGCTCGACTGGATGGTCTGGGACTTGAACGATAAACTCAAAACGTATGAAACGTTTTTAAGGGATGTCATTGATCTGGCCGATTCGGCAGACACGATCCTACTTGGCAGAAAAATGACGGAAGAATTTATCACCTACTGGGAAAACATGGTGGATAACCAACCCGGCAGTCCTTTATTTGCCCTGGCAGAAAGAATGGTGTTCACGCCCAAGGTGGTTTTTAGCAAGACCCTGGACGAGGTAAAGGGCAGAAACGTTTCCCTTGCAAAAGGTGCATTGGAGGATGAAATCACCAAATTGAAAAATCAGGTAGGCAAGGATCTCCTAGTTTATGGTGGGGCAGAATTTGCTTCGGCTCTTATATCCGGGGGGCATGTTGACGAGTTTATCTTTTTTATCGACCCAGTGCTGATTAATAAGGGACTTCGGATTTTTGATACACTCGACAAAAGACAAAAATTGGTATCGTTGGGCACCACCACCTATGATTGCGGTGTAAACGTAGTAAGATATCAACTCAGTAAATCATAATTAATTAAAACCCGTTGTGCATTTTGATAATTTTGAAATTAATATGGATCAAAATCTTCATTCTTTACCTATAATCCTAAAGCCTGCCTGCCGGCAGGCAGGGATGGAATGAAGATTTCTTCGATTTACACCCTTTAGGGAGGGGAAAAAATCGAGGAAATCTGTTCAAAATGCACAACGGGTTAATTAAAATCAAAAAATATGGACACTATTAAAAACACACAGAAAATCACACCATTTCTTTGGTTCGACGACAGGGCGGAAGAAGCGATGAACTTTTATGTTTCCGTTTTCCCAAATTCGGAAATAACACAACTGAAAAAATGGCCGGAAAAAACACCTTTCCCTGCCGAATCCACCAAACCTGGCACCGTACAACAAGGGGTGTTCACATTGGATGGGTTACAATTTTGTGCTTTCGATGCGGGGCCCATGTTCCGGTTCAACCCTTCCATTTCCTTTTTTGCAGTCTTTGAAACCGATGCAGAGATAAATACCTTATGGAAGCAACTTATCGATGGTGGCGAGGCCTTGATGCCCTTGGATCGTTATGACTGGAGCGAACTTTACGGCTGGGTCACCGACCGATTTGGGATCACCTGGCAATTGATGAAAGGAACGTTGACTGATGTGGGCCAGCGCATCACACCATTGATTATGTTTTCCGGAAATCAACGTGGCAATGCCGAAGAAGCTATGAATCTTTACATGTCACTTTTTGAAGATTCTACGTCCGATATGGTTTCCAGATATGGGAAGGAAACTTCAGTTCCTGAGCACATGATCAATCATGCAAGATTCCATTTGGCGAACCAGGGTTTTATGGTTATGGATAACGGTACGGAACATCAGATTCCTTTTACTGAGGCCATTTCTTTCTATGTAAATTGTAAGGACCAGAAGGAAGTGGATTATTTCTGGGACAAGTTTACTGAAGAAGGAAGTGAATCGGTGTGTGGTTGGCTTAAGGACAAATTTGGGGTTTCATGGCAGATTGTGCCCAAGTTTCTCACCGAAAAATTGGCGCTCGACGAACCCGAGAAAAGGCAAAAATTATTCGAGGCCATCAACCAAATGAAAAAATTGGATGTGGCAAAATTGGAGGAGGCATACAATAGTTGAAATATAATATGGATGCACTCACAATACAACCGTTGGCAAAGCATGATAAAAATAATAAAAATGACAGCAATGAATAACAGGACTATAAATATGGTCTCCAGAAAAAAATTGGTTCAGGATATTGGGTCTACCTTCGATATTCTGGTCAAGGAAATCTCCAAATTCAGTGGAGAAAGCATAAATAAAGTACCTTTTGATGATAGTTGGACAGCAGGACAGGCAACGGAACACATTAGGATTTGTGGACGTGGCATTCCCGATAACAAAACAACGGAGGCAGATAGACTTTATGATGAAAACGTAGCAGCTATCAAGGCATTGTTCTTAAATTACGATATGAAATTTAAAACCGACGCTTCCATTGCTCCCGGACTGCCACCGCACAACAGGGAAGCATTGCTTCAGAACATAAAAGAGATTAAAGAACATTTGAAAACCGTTGCCAAAACAACCGATTTGGAAGCGTTATGTAAGGATATGGAACTGCCCACATTTGGTTACCTGACCCGATATGAATGGCTGCGGTTTATCCTTTTTCATACAGAACGGCATGTCCATCAAATAAGGAACATATATGCAAAGATCCTGGAAGGTTCTATTTTATAGTATCCTTCGAATTGGGTTATTTTGAAGACGGATTAACGGGTATTGTTTTAAATACTGTCTTTTCTTATCAAGAAGACCCGCCTTAAATTAATCAAAATGACGTGCACCGTCCAAAAGATTGATAATACGTGAGCCATAGCTGGCGTTCATTTCTGAATGCGTTGCCTGTATGATGGTGACACCATCTTCATTGAGCGTTTTAAATAGTTCCATAATTTCCTCGCTTTGTTTTGAATTGAGATTGCCTGTGGGTTCATCTGCCAAAATGAGTTTTGGTTTTGAAATGAGGGCTCTCGCTATCCCAACCAGTTGTTGCTGGCCCCCACTAAGCTGAGGAGGGAAAAGGTCTTTTTTGCCCACAATATTGAACCGGTCCAGCATGTCGGCCACCAAAGCTTTTCGTTCGGAGGATTTTATATTTTTATATAAGAGAGGTGTTTCAATATTTTCATAGACGGTGAGTTCATCAATAAGATGATAGGCCTGAAACACAAAGCCAATATATTCTTTATATAAATTGGCGCGATGTTTTTCCTTGAGGTCATGAACGGACTCGTTAAGGAAATGATATTCACCTTCATTGAAACTATCGAGCATGCCAATAACGTTCAATAGGGTTGATTTCCCCGAACCCGAAGGTCCCATGACCGAGATGAACTCGCCTTCCTCAACATCGAGATTGATGTCCTTTAGCAGGAAAATCCTTCGACCTCCCGAATTGACCCATTTGTAAATATTTTTAAGGTGTAGTAACATAGTTCTGATTTTATTGTAACTATTAAATTTGGGTTATTCGTTCCTTAAACTCTTTACAGGATTCGAAACCGCCGCCCTAATGGCCTGAAAACTCAAAGTAACCAAAGCAATAATAAGTGCCGTTATTCCTGTAAGCGCAAAAATCCACCAGCTTAAATCGATTCTGAACGCAAAATCCTGTAACCATTTGTGCATAAACCACCATGCTATGGGTGTTGCAATGACAAAAGAAACGAGTACAAGTTTGACAAAATCAGTTGAAAGCATGGTAACAATATTGGCAACTGACGCTCCCAATACTTTACGTATTCCAATCTCTTTGGTACGTTGTTCGGCAATGTAGGTTGCCAAACCAAATAGCCCTAAGCATGCAATGACAACGGCCAAAAGAGAAAATGTCAGTGCGACCTTTCCAATGCGCTGTTCCTGGCGGTACATTTGATCGAAGGAATCATCCATAAAATGATAGTTGAACGGCATTCCCGGAGCCATGGCTTTATACTTATTTTCAATAAGATTTACCAAACCCGAAACGTCGGCAGTATTAAAGCGATAAATGGATGTCCAGTTATTGTTGCCCAAGACCATGCTCAACGGCCCCACGTTTTGGCGTAGGGATTCATAATTGAAATTTTTTACGACACCAACAATAGTGTAACCAACTACAGGGCCATTGGGATCAAAAATGGAATACAGTTTTTTGCCAATGGGGTTATCAAAACCGGTTGATTTTGCAGCTGTTTCGTTAATGATCATGGCCAGGGAATCGGAACCAAATGACCGTGAAAAATTTCTGCCTTCAATGATTTCCATGCCCATTGTTGGAATATAATCGTAATCCACGTTCCAATATTGCATATTGAATCCATTGGACTCAGTCATGACTGCTTCAGTTGAAAAAGTGGTATCAGATCTAGCTGAATCACTTACTGGCAAAAAGCCTCCAAACGATGCGGACTTGATATCGTTGAGTTGTTCGATTTCAGATTTCAATGATGCTCTTGCCTGATTGGGCAAACCTGAATTTTCAACCACCAAGACCTGATCTTTATTGAACCCAACCTGTGAGGTCTGGATGTGGTTCAATTGCCTATAAATAACGATAGTTCCTATAATAAGTATAATGGATGTAGAGAACTGAAACACCACCAAGAAATTCCGTAAGTTGTTTTTTTTATGCCCTTTGCTTATGTTTCCCTTTAACACGGTAATGGGCTGAAAAGCGGACAAAAAGAAGGCTGGATAAATACCCGCCAATAAGCCAACTATAAAAGGCAATACCAATAAAAAAATAAGATATTGTGATTTGAACAATGTTGAAATGAGCATCTCTTTACCGGCAATACCGTTAAACCATCCCAAGGACAATTGTGCAAACCCAATGGCACAGGCCAAGGCAATAAACGCCACCAAGGTCGATTCGGTGAGAAATTGCCAAATCAATGCTTTCTTTTCGGAGCCCAATACTTTGCGAATGCCAACTTCTTTTGCCCTACCGGAAGAACGCGCGGTGGTTAAATTCATAAAGTTGATGCATGCAATGAGCAGAATGAAAAGAGCGGCAGCCGAGAAAATATAAATATACTGTATGTTTCCATTCACACCCAGCTCGATTCCCCTTGAGGATTTTAAATGGATATCGGTAAGGGGGATTAAGGAATACACCAGTTTATTTCCCGCCTGTTCAAATTCTTCCATACTTTTGATCTTCATAAATTGTTGCGCTTGGGGAAGCACATATTTATCGATGTATGCCACGAAATTTTTATTGAAAGCTTTGTAGTCCGTTCCGGGTCTCAATAAAAGGTAGGTGTGAAAATTATGACTGAGATAGCTTCCAAAATCATAACGGATATTGGCCATTGAAAAGAAGAAATCGAAATTAAAATGTGAGTTTTTTGGAACATCTTCAATAACGGCGGTCACCTTATAAAGCGTCTTTTGGTTGTCATCGGTTTCCAGTGTTTGCCCAATGGCTTTATCGGCACTGCCAAAATATCGTTTGGCCGCAGATTCGGTAAGGACAACGGTATTGGGTTCTATTAACGCCGTTTTGGTATCCCCGGCAATGGCGGGAAGCGTAAATACTTCAAACAATGTGGAATCGGCATGGGTCACTCGTGTTTCATTGATGAGCTCATTTCCTTTTTTAATAAGTTTCGACCCATTGGAATTGTAAAACCTGACGTAGTTTTCAACCTCGGGATAATCTTGTTTAAGGACTTCTCCCATGGGGTCAGAGCTCACCGCCATAACAAGATCGGTACCACCAAAACGGATATCGGAATTGATGCGATAAATTCGATCTGCCTTTTCGTTATAACGGTCATAGCTCAGTTCGTCAAAAACGTACATTGCTATAACGATAAAACAACATAATCCCATGGACAGGCCAAGGACATTTAAAGCAGTAAAACCTTTGTGTTTCCAAAGATTCCTGAGTGCGATTTTAAAATAATTTCTGATCATGACTGTTCGTTTTTTTAATGATGAAATGCTATTCTGTTCTTAAACTTTTTACCGGATTCGCCATGGCTGCTTTTATTGACTGATAACCAATAGTCCAAATGGTTATAACAACAACAATCATTGCAGTAATTAAAAAAATAGATGGCGAGATGTTGATACGATATGCAAAACTTTGCAGCCAATGACTCATAAGCCACCATGCAACCGGAAAGGAAATCAATAATGAGATGCCTACAAGTTTTAAAAAATCTTTTGAGAGCATAGCAGCGATAACCGTTACAGATGCACCGACCACTTTCCTTACACCAATTTCTTTCCTTCTTTTCTGTGCGGTAAATGCGGCCAACCCAAATAAACCGAGGCAGGAAATAATGATGGCCAATCCCGCAAAATATTTTGACAAAGCAGATACTCTTGCTTCGCTTTCGTATTGTTGTTGATATGCTTCATCCAAAAAATTAAATGTGAAAGGAAAACCGGGATTGAACTTTTCGTACAGATGCTCAATAGATTTAATTGTTGCTTGTTGATTATTACTTTGAATACTTGCAACAATAGTTCCAGCCTGTGGTACGAGTTGTATGAACGAAGGCTTTATCTCATCGTGCATTGACTCAAAATGAAAATTTTTCACTACACCAATAATCTGTACATCATCTTCATAAAGTTTTACCGTTTTACCAACAGGCTCTTTCATGTTCATTACCTTGGCTGCAGCTTCGTTAATAATAATTGTTATAGAGTCAGCACCAAAACTTCTTGAAAAGCTCCTGCCTTCTTTTAGGTGCATGTCCATGGTTTCAACAAAATCATATCCAGCTTGAAATCCTTCAAAATAAATCTCGTCATCAATGGATTTCCCAGCCCAATCCAAACCACCTGTGGCGAAATTGTGGCCAACCATCCGATGGTTTGTGGCACTGGCATTGTCAACACCGGGAATGTTTTTCAATTCTGAAATAAATGCGTCTTGTTTTGTGTACAGATTGCCTTCAGCAGCAAGCCTCAGTATGTTATTTTTATTATAACCTGGATATGTGTTTTGAATAAATTGAATTTGCTGATAAATGGTGAACACAGCAACAATTAAAATGGTCGATAAGGTGAATTGAAAAACCACCAGTCCTTTTCTTGATAACAGTTCTGCGGAGGATGTGTTCAATGTGCCTTTTAAAATGGCAGTAGGATTGAATTTAGATAAATACAATGCTGGATAACTACCAGCAACAAAACCTGTGATTAAAGCAATGACAATAAGTGCAGCCACCATTTGCCATGTAAAATGCAGCATTATTGTTTTACCTGTTATTTGATTAAAGGCAGGCAACAGCAATATGGCGATTCCAATAGCGGCAATCAGTGCAAATACGGTTAACAGGAAAGATTCTGTGAGGAATTGCACAATCAGTTGACTTCGGTCAGCACCTACTACCTTTTTAATTCCAATTTCCTTAAACCTATGTGCCGCTTTTGCGGTAGAGAGATTCATAAAATTGATGCACGCAATGATGAGTATAAATATGGCAAGAATGCTGAACAAGTTTACATATTCAATTCTCGCGCCGCTTTGTGCGTTGCCATTGTAATTATTATGCAAGTAAACATCGGAAAATTTCATTGCAAAAACTTTTGTGCTTGTATTGCTAGTATTTTTTTGTATGATATTTTCCACGTTTTTGTTAAAGACATTTACATCAACGCCTTTCTTCAATAATATATAATTCAGCGGGCCAGTATTTCCCCAATAGTTTACCCAGTCTTTTACTGTTCTGAAATAATCAAACGACAATACAAAATCAAATTGCTGCGAAGAATTAGCCGGCATTTTTTTAAATACACCAGAGACATAAAAAGTTGTATCATGGTCAAAGCTTATGGCTTTGCCTATAATGTTTTGCGTAGTTCCAAATAATCGTTCTGCAAGGTCATCGGCCAGTACAATGGAACTATTATTTTCCAGAACAGTGTCCCTATTGCCTTCAAGCAATGGAAAAGAAAAAATATTGAAATAATCTTTCCCTGCATATTGCCCGTTTGCCTTAATGTTTTTATTACTTGCAGAAAGTGTATTTTGTGCAAACCATCCGGGAGGTGCAACCGTTGCGGCGTATTCAACGCCAGGTACAGTTGCTTTTACCGCATCACTTAACTTACCTGAAGATTCTTCGGAATAACTCATTGCACCATCACTATTGCTTCTTTGCTCCATTAATTTGTACAATCGGTCATCATTCGCAAAGAATTTGTCATAACTAAACTCATCGCTTACCCATAGGAAAATGAGCAATGCACAGGCAAGGCCCGCAGATAAACCCAATACATTCAGCAATGTAAATTGTTTGTCTTTAACTAGATAGCGCCACGCTATTTTAAAATAATTCCTGATCATGACTGTTCGTTTTTTGGCAGACCTCACAGGTTTTTGAAACCTGTGAGGTCTGGTTAATTTATTCTGTTCTCAAACTCTTGGTTGGGTTGGAAAGTGCCGCTTTAATGGATTGAAAACTCACAGTAACTAAAGTGATGGTCAGTGCACTGGTACAGGCTACCAAAAATATCCACCAGGATATTTCGGCCCTATATACAAACTTCTGAATCCATAGGTTCATGGTGTAATATGCGATAGGTGTGGCTATCAAGAGTGAAATCACCACCAATTGCACAAAATCTTTTGACAGGAGCATCCATAAGTTGGTCACCGTCGCACCCAGTACTTTTCGCACGCCAATCTCTTTGGTGCGTTGTTCGGCTACGAAGGAAGCCAATCCAAAAAGGCCAAGGCAACTGATGAATATTGCCAAAATGGTAAACACCCTTGCCAAACTGGCCACACGTTCTTCCGACGCAAATTTCTTGGCGTATTCTTCATCTACAAAATCATACTTGAAGGGCAGGTTTGGAAAATTCTTTTTAAAGGTTTCTTCCACGATCTTCAAATCTTCAGCGACACTTTTTTCTGGATTGAGCCGTAAATTATAGTAGCTCGCATTTTCATATCTGTCAAAAACATAGAGCCCTTGTTTTACGGGGTCGTAAGGCGACTGGGTGATCACGTCGTCAACAACACCAATAATTTGCATTGGTGGGTCGGGATCTTCTGGGTCGTCATCCCTTAAATACATTCCAACAGGATTGGTAAGTCCCATATAGGCTACAGCAGTCTTATTGATCAACACCGCATTGGAATCGGTTGCAAATTCTCTTGAAAAATCCCTTCCGGAAATGATTTTCATACCTAAGGATTTCACATATTCATAGGACACTTCAGTCCATGCAAAATCCTCCTGAAAACCTTCTGGTTTTCCTTCCCAAATATAACCGGATCTATTGGACCAGATTTGCGTTGTTGGGCTACTGGAGGTTGACATTTCAATAGCTGCACCAGAGGCAATGAACTGGTTTCGCATAAAATCGCTTTTCCCCATAAAGTCCACACTCATCACGGGAATCTGGATCAAACCACCTTTATCATAACCTATGGGTCTGTCTTTAGTGTACTGAATTTGTTTCATGACCACCAAGGTTCCAATTATCAACGCCACTGAAATTGTAAATTGG
>DASWKU010000133.1:0-6856 GCA_036396455.1 Flavobacteriaceae bacterium | reverse complement strand
GCTTAAATTGAATTTAAGTCCCGCATTTTCCCCAAAGTACCAATTGGAAGCTTCGTTTTGGGAAAAACAAAACGCAAAGCAATACAAAAAGAGGATTATTAATACGTTCTTTTTCATTCCGATAGCGATAGCTACCAAAGATATTATAAATCACGCTTTTTTAATAATCGGTAGGATAAAAAGATGAATAAGGCAGTCCAACCCAATACAATGGCGATTTCGTACCAATGCACGGCGTAGTCGTAAACCAAATCTTGTTTTTCAGGGAATTTGGTCATAACTATTCGCTGAAAAGGTTGATCGATTAATTTATACATCGATTTTAATGGAAAGTAATTCTGAATTTTTTCCGCAATGTCATAATTAAATTGCCATGTAATAAGGCCTAAAATGATATTTTCCATGATAAACAACACAAACAAAAAACCCAAGGCAAAGGCAGAACGCTTTACCAACATGCCACAAAATAAACATAAACTGAAAAAGCCGACGAGTTTTACAAAGTAGGCCAATAAAAAATCGGTTTCCCTGATAATAATGGAAGCTTCTGTATAGCTTGAATAATACAAACCAATGAGCAAAGACGCAAGTCCAATTAAAACAGTTGCCACCAATGAAAAGAAGACTATGGTATAAAATTTTGACAAGATGAATTCCTTTTTGCTTAACCCATCTATTAGGTTTTGTTTAATAGTCTTGTTGCTGTATTCGTTGCCAATCATACTCACGACTACGATGGCAAAGAAAAATTTGAACTGTGCTGCAAAAAAAGTGGTGATATGCCAAATGATTGGGAAATTAAAAATCCCCAATTCACCTAATTCCAAAGTGAAAAATCCAAAGAAATTGATTTTGATGGATGATAATACCAAAACTGTAAATGGCAGTATAAAAGAGATAAAGATGAGCACTTTACTGGCTCTGTTCAATAACAGTTTTTGTAATTCCAGTTTTATAAGTCGTAACATGATTTTTTGATTGATGGTTAGTTTTTGTCAGTAAGTTGCAAAAATTGTTCTTCCAAACTTTGTTTGCGTTTTACCAAATGCGAAAGGGTGATCCCTTTTTTAAACATGAAGGTGTTAAATTCGGTGGCATCCATGGGTTCATTTAAAAAGGCAGTGATCAATTCATTTTCAATTTTAATGTTTCCAAATCTTTCATCGGTTCCCAAAAGTTTGATCAACTCGTCATGCTTTTTGGATTTTAACTCAAAAAACCCATGACTGGAAATCATTTCCTCTACAGGGCCGGAATACAATTTTTCCCCTTTCCGCAACACGACGACATGGGAACATACTTTTTCGACTTCATCGAGTAGGTGGGAAGCCAATAAAATGGTGGTTCCCTCACTTGCAATTTGTTTTATGAGCGATCGTATTTGATGGATGCCTTGTGGATCCAAACCGTTGGTGGGTTCGTCAAGTATCAATATTTCCGGATCGTTCAATAATGCTGAAGCAATCGCCAAACGTTGTTTCATTCCCAAAGAATAGGTCCTGAATTTGTCATTCTTTCTGTCCAATAACCCAACAATATCCAGTTTTTCTTCAATTTTACTATAATCAACACCTTTGATTTTACAAACCAATTTTAGATTTTGATACGCCGACATATAGGGATAAAAATTGGGCCGCTCAATAATGGCCCCCACTTTTTTTAGGGCATCATGAGTTGTGGTGTTGCCATCAAACCAGTGAAAATTGCCTTCGGTTTTATTGACAACATTTAAAACAACGCCCAAGGTCGTGGATTTTCCACTGCCGTTTGGTCCCAATATTCCGTAAACATTACCTTTGTTAATTGTAAATGTGAGATCTTTGACTGCCGTTAAATAGCCAAATTTTTTTGTAAGATTGTTGATGGTCAGGATAGTCTCCAAGATGTATTTTTTTTTGATGCTGAAAGTCATTCAGCATAGGTTGGTAATGAACGTATGACGATAGCTCTTGAAAATTGTTACAGGATTACCCATAAAAAGCTTTAAATTAGTTGCGGTAATAAAGATATGGAAGATTTAAAAATTTCAAAAAAGAAACCGTCATTTCCGGTCATCAAAAAATTGCATGACTATCTTTCTGAATATAACAGAAATATTCGTTTGCCTATTTTTTATGACGATCTATTGAGGTTTCAAGGTTCAGTGATTGTCTTTGATAAGCATGGAGAGGATACACTTTGGATCCGTGTATATTATAATGAATTTGAAAGGCAGGATATAGACTTAAGCCTAAAAAAAGTTTACACCATCCTACATTCTGATGGTAATGAAAAAACACTTCCTTATTTGAGCGTTGATGCCATAGATTATTGCACCTTTGGTAATTCCAAACCCTTCAGGATAAAGATCAGAAATGTTTTAAATGATAACTACACCTATTTTTATGTCAAGCAGGCCGATGCTTCACGCATTTATGGTCTGGAGTTGGAACACATGTTATCCCCTTACAATTTAAATTTTTTAGTGTATAAAAGTACCCTAATTGAAGAACACATTGCCGGTGTTCCTGGGGATGAATTTATAAAAAACATGTTGCCAGAATGTAATGAACCTGAAAAATCTCAGATTGCCAAAGAATTTGTAAAGTTCAATGAACGGTGTATGATCAGGTTACTTGGCGATATGCGATCGTATAACTATGTCATTGTGCCGACCCATGATTTTGATCACGTGGTCTATAAAATACGGGCCATAGATTTTGACCAACAATGTTATGAAGGCAAATTTAATATTTACAGACCTCAATTTTTTAAGGAAAACATTAAAATGGTTGAACTGGTCCATGAGAAATTCCAGAGAGAATCTGTTGACCAGTACAAATTGGAAGAACGGTCCATTGTTGCAAAACGATTGATAAGTTATCATGATAGGATAGCCGAATTGTTGGATTGTATGGTGCATGATTCCATTTCAAAACCCGAAAACATTTTGGCATTAAAAACCACGATTTTTGAATATACCCAAGACGTAAAATTTAAACGAAGTAAAAATATGGGAGAAATTGTAAAAAATGCTTTGGCCTTCGTCAAAAGAAATTACGAGAACGTCAACACCAAAAATGTCTAATTCCAGTGTTCGTCAAAGTCGAGATGGTCGTAATCATCTATATCCAAATCGTCATCAAACTCATTAAATTCCTCGAAATCTTCAGCTTCAAATGATTTTTCTGGAGCTTCATCTGGAAGCTGTCCATGAACGAACATGAGATTAGGGTAATCGGTGCCCGGTGCTTCATCCACAATTTCTGCCAGTTCCACAAAAAAGGTCCACATGCTCAAAAAGTCATAGATGTAAATCAATTTGGTTTGCATTTCATAAACCACATCATTAATGATGGTCTCATTCATTAATCTTATAGACTCATCTCCTTCACCAATGTCCAACATTGAGATTTCTTCTCCTTGGTCCCAGTTGTCGTCACTTATGTAAAAGGAGGCCATTTCCAATCCGTCAAAACCAAAGGATTGCGCAATAGTGTTGTGAAGGTCTTCCAAAGTATCGGTTTCCCGAATCTCCAGGTCACGGAACACATCCTCATCGGTAGTGTTGTCCAAAATAACTCTAAATCGGTAAATCATGGTCAAAGCTTATTGCGCAAAGGTATGTTTTTTGAATTATTTACTGAAGCGATGCAGCGTAAATGTCATGGCCGTCAACAAGAAAAATGCACCAATTTGATGGGCAACACCCAGCCAAACAGGCACTTGACTTAAAATGGTTAAAACACCCAATAGAAATTGTAACCCAACAATGGTCAGCAAAGCATTGACCCCTTTTAATTGATAGATTGAAAGTGCTCTTTTTTTTGCTTTGTACCAAATCATAAAAACAAAAATGACCACCACGTATGCCAACATTCTGTGCACAAATTGTACCCCACTTTTGCCTTCAATGAAATTTTTATAAAGTGGATTTTGTTCTATATAAACAGTTTCGTGCATAAATTTGCCTTCGCTCATCATGGGCCAATGGTTATGGATAAACCCTGCATCCAAACCGGCTACAAAAGCACCATAAATAATCTGTAAAAGCAAAACAAACAATCCCCATCTAACCAATCTTCTGAATTTTTTATCGATTTGTTTTTTATCCGGAAAAATGAGATCCAAAGCGACCCAAAAGGTATAGGCGAAGGTGATAAAAGCAGTGGTTAAGTGTGCCGCCAAACGGTAATGGCTCACATCTGGGTTGTCCACCAAGCCACTTTTTACCATATACCAACCCAAAAACCCTTGAAAGGCACCCAAGCCCAAAAGGACAATCGCCTTTTTTATGGTGGGTTTTGAAAGCTGTTTTGTGATTAAAAAATACAAGAACGGAATAAGGAACACAAGCCCGATCATTCTGCCGATAAAACGGTGCAACCATTCCCAAAAGTAAATGTCCTTAAAATCTTCCAAAGTAAAATGGGTATTCAGTTTTTGGTATTCTGGATATTGTTTATAAAGGTCAAAAGCCTCTTGCCATTCCACCTCGTTCATTGGCGGAAGTGTTCCAGAAATCAATTTGTAGTTGGAAATGGACAGACCTGAGTGGGTCAATCTTGTAATGCCACCAACCACCACCATAACAAAGATGAGAACGCATCCCGTTAACAGCCAGTATATGACTTTCTTGTTGTCTTTTTTTGAATTTGCCACTAATTCACTAATTTATTGATTTTGTTTCAACCAATAGTTTATGTATCAATTTCCCCCTTTGGGGGATTAAGGGGGCTTAACCCCAACCGTTCGCCTTCTTTTAGCATAAGATCAAAAGCTGCTCCATGTTCATTTGGAATGTCTCCTTCCAAAATGGCTTCCTTAATGGTTTCCTTAATGATGCCAATTTCTCGGGAAGGTTGCAAATTAAAGGTTGCCATGATTTCCTCACCGGAAATGGGAGGTTGAAAATTTCTGATATGGTCACGCTCTTCAACTTCCACAATTTTTTCCCTGACCGTTTTAAAATTATTACGATACTTATTGAATTTTTTTGGGTTCTTGGTCGTAATATCGGCTTCACACAAGGTCATGAGATCGTCCACAAAATCGCCAGCATCAAAAACCAATCGCCTAATGGCAGAATCGGTAACGGAATCGTCAACAAGAGCTATTGGGCGTGAACTCATCAGTACCATTTTTTGAACGAATTTCATTTTGTCATTCAAGGGAAGCTTCAAGCGTTTGAACAAACGATACACCATTTTTGAGCCTTCAAATTCATGGCCGTGAAACGTCCACCCCACTTTTTTGTTGAACTTTTTGGTTGGTGCTTTTCCAATATCATGCAATAAAGCGGCCCACCGAAGCCAAAGATTATTGGTATTTTTACAAATATTATCAACCACTTCCAACGTGTGATAAAAATTGTCTTTGTGCGTTTGCCCTTCAACTTCGTCAATACCTCTCAAAGCTGTAAGTTCTGGAAGGATCAATTCCAATAAGCCGGTTTGTTCCAAAAGCAAGAATCCTACGGATGGTTTTTCGCATTCCAGAATTTTATTGAGTTCTACAGTGATTCGTTCGTTGGTGATAATTTTAATTCTTTTACAATTTCTTGAAATAGCTTCTAAAGATTTGTCTTCAATTTTAAAATCAAGTTGTGTTGCAAAACGGATGGCCCGCAACATTCGTAAAGGATCGTCACTATATGTAATGTCTGGACTTAATGGCGTTCGGATAATCTTATGTTCAAGATCTTTGATGCCTTCAAAAGGATCCAGTAAATTGCCGAAATTATTTTCATTTAAAGAAAGCGCCAATGCATTGATGGTAAAATCACGACGATTTTGGTCATCTTCCAAAGTGCCATTCTCAACGACCGGGTTTCGGCTGTCTTGATTGTAAGATTCTTTTCGTGCCCCGACAAATTCAACTTCAATGTCCCTGTATTGAAGCATAGCGGTACCATAAGTTTTGAATACCTGAACTTTTGGCCGATTAGGTAAATTTTTTGCGACGTGTTTGGCAAGCGCAATGCCACTTCCAATGGCCACGATATCAATATCTTTATGTGTGCCGCGATTTAAAATATGATCGCGAACATAACCACCAATAACGTAGGCGTCTAGACCCAGCTCTTTTGCGGATTGGGAAATGGTTTTGAAAATGTTATGTTGGAGTGCTTGTTCTAATTTCATGGATTTCAAATTCCAATTTTCAAATTCCAAATTCCAATTTTCCGGGATTTGGTGCTTGAAATTTGAGAGTTATGTTGTAATGCTTGGTTGTAATTCATTTTTTTTGCCACGAATACACTAATATTTTATAAAACGATTCGTTTATGATCTAAAAAATCTTTATGAAAGTTAGCCAAAATGGCTAATTTACAATTTGATACTTTTAAATAGTTAATACATTGTGCAATATGTTTATCATATAAATTTTCTATCGATTTTATTTCTAAAATGATTTTATCAAATACTACAAAATCGGCGTAGAATTTATGAGGAAGAATAATTTCTTTATAATTTATTTTAAACTCTTTTTCTCTTTCAAAAGGGATATTCAAATCATTAAATTCATATTCCAGGGCATCTTTATAAACAATTTCAGAGAATCCACTTCCCAAGTTATTGTAAACATCAAATAATACACCAACTATAGAATAGCTTTCATTTTTATAGAGAATATTTGACATAATCATTCGTGAATTAGTGGCATAACTAGTTTCGTATGACTTTCACCTTTCCATCACTACTCAATTTTATGATAGAAGACGGTTTGGCCATTTTTTTTTCGTGGTGCAAATTTACAACATAGTCCACACCTTTTAAAATCTCTTCTGGTATTTCTTTGAAGGATTTTGGGGTAGGTTGGCCACTAATATTTGCTGATGTTGAGACGATTGCCCCATTGAATTTTCGCAGCAATT
>DASWKU010000132.1:0-27811 GCA_036396455.1 Flavobacteriaceae bacterium | reverse complement strand
ATACTTCATGGGTTTTTGGGGATGGGCGATAACTGGAAAACCATTGGAACCAAATTAAGTGAACAGGGATATGAAGTCCATTTGGTGGACCAACGCAACCATGGACACAGTTTTCATCACAGCGAATTTAATTATGACGTTTTGGTTGAAGATTTAAAACGCTATTGTGAAACGCATCAACTTAAAGACATCATTTTACTTGGACATTCCATGGGCGGAAAGACCGCAATGTTTTTTGCGGCCAAATATCCTGAATTGGTTGAAAAATTATTGATTGCCGATATCGCTCCCCGATTCTATCCCGTTCATCATGAAGCCATTTTGGAAGGCTTGGGCAGTTTGGATTTTTCGGTGATTAAAAGTAGGGGTGAAGCCGACCAACAATTAAAACGTTATGTATCCGATTTTGGCACACGACAATTTTTGCTCAAAAATCTATATTGGAAAGACAAGGGACAACTGGCGTTACGTGTGAATTTGGAAATTTTGAAGGAACATGTTTCAGAAGTTGGCGAAGCCTTACCAAGCCATTTAGTATTTAATAAAGATACTTTGTTTTTACGTGGTGAGTATTCGGAATATATTGCTTTAAGTGATGAAGATAGTATTAAAAGGCACTTTCCTAAGGCAAAACTTGTAACCATTAAAAATGCAGGGCATTGGTTGCATGCCGAAAATCCTGATGATTTTTATGATTCGGTAATAGGGTTTTTGAAATAAGTGAGTTTTATTTTCTATATTGTGTAGAGAAAGAACCTTTTTTGCTTTATGCATAACTATATCTAATACATGAAAAATTTTATTATAATACTTTTTGCTTTGTGTTCGTTATCCATTTTTTCACAAACTAAGCATGAAAATGGTCTCTATAAAGAATATTATGATAATGGGATCTTAAAAAAAGAAGGTCTTTACAAAAATGACATTAAAATTGGTGTTTGGAAAGATTACTATGATACGGGACAACTTAAAAAGATTTATACATTTAACAATGATGGACAGTCATCTGGAATTGAAGAAAATTATTCTAAAAACGGTAATTTGATTAGTGAAAAAAAACCATCTAAAAATGGGGGATTAATAAAGAAATATTTTTATGATAATGGCAATTTACATATTGCTTATGATTTAATTCCATCGGAAAATAAAAAACACTTTATTAAAAATGGTGGATACAAAGAATATTATGAAGATGGAGCTTTGAAAATTGAAAGCCTTTATACGAATAATGAACTTACCTTTGTTTGGAAACAGTATTATATAACAGGGGAAAAAGAATGGGAAGTTGGCTATTTGAATGGGTACAAACAAGGAACTTACAAGCAATTTTATAAAAACGGAAATCTTAAAGTAGATGGGTTTCACGATTTAGATTTAAAATCAGGTGATGAAAAAAGATATGATTCCATTGGAAACCTAATTAATACTCTAAAATATAAAAATGGAAACCTTAAAAAGGCGACCAATACTGCGAATTTAGTGGCTGTCACAGTCCCTGACGGAGTTATTGAAAAGGTTCCGATATACCCTGGTTGTGAAAGTCTTCTTGGCAATGAGGCGAAAAAAAATTGTATGGCGAAAGAGGTTTCTAGTTTTGTAATGCATAAGTTTAATACAACTTTTGGTAAAGATTTAAATTTATCCGGAAAGCAACGAATTAATGTAATTTTTAAAATAGACGAAATGGGGCATGTATTCGATATTCGAGCTAGAGCTCCACATAAGGCATTAGAAGCTGAAGCGATAAGAGTAATATCATTATTGCCTAAAATCACTCCAGGTTTTCAATTTGGAAAACCTGTAATTGTTCCTTATAGTTTGCCCATTATTTTTGTCTTATAAACCAACTAAAAGAAAAAAAAATGAACTTACTCTTTCGAATTTTACTTACTGCCATTGTGGTTTTGGTCCTGGCAAATTTTTTGCCCGGGGTTCAAGTTGTTAATTTTACCACTGCAATTATTGTTGCGGCAGTGTTGGCATTCTTAAACGCCATTTTAAAGCCCATTTTAATTATCCTTACTTTGCCAATTACCATTGTTACATTTGGCCTTTTCCTGTTGGTCATCAATGCCAGTATTATTTTGTTGGCCGATAAATTTATCAATGGATTTAGGGTAAGCAGCTTTTGGACCGCTTTGCTGTTTGGCATCCTTTTATCCTTTGCGCAATCTCTTCTAAATTCTTCTTTGAAAGAGGAGAAAAAATAGACTGAATTTCAGGAGCTTAAAAACTTTGTTGGGTTTCAAAAAAAGTGTATTTTTGCCACCCAATTTTATAGATAAAATAATGAATATTACTAGAGAAAACATAGATGCACTGAATGCCGTTGTGAAAGTTGATATCGCTAAGGAAGATTATAGTGATAAGGTTGAAAAAATCCTTTCAGATTATCGTAAATCGGCCAATATACCTGGATTCAGAAAAGGCCATGTGCCAATGACCTTGGTGAAAAAGCAATATGGTAAAGCGGTATTGGTGGATGAGGTCAACAAACTGTTGCAAGATGCATTGAACAAATATTTAACTGAGGAGAAACTGGATGTTTTGGGAAATCCATTACCAAAACCACAGGATAATTTGGATTGGGATGCCGATCAATTTTCTTTTGAGTTTGAACTGGGCCTAGCTCCAGAATTCGAAGTGAATCTAAAATCCAAAAAAGCAATTACGCAATACCATATCGTTGCCGATGAAAAAATGCTCAACAATCAAGTGGAGCAAATCAGAAAGCAGTACGGCAAATTGGTGTCCCAAGATGAAGTGGCCAAAGATTCGGAAATTGTTGGTGTTTTCGTCAACGACGATAAAGGCATCAATAATTCGGCAACCCTTACCTTGGATAAATTAAAATCCAAAACGGCTGAAAAAGCCCTTGTAGGCTCAAAAGTTGGCGATGCCATTACCCTAAAAACAAAAGGCCTGTTCAATGATGACCATGATTTAATGCACTTTTTAAAAGTATCTCATGATGACGCCCATGGGTTGGATATTGAAGTTACCTTTACGATTAAGGAAATCAATACAAGAGAGTTGGCCGATTTGGACCAAGACTTGTTTGATAAACTGTTTGGAAAAGGAATGGTGTCTTCAGTAACGGAATTGAAGCAAAAGATTAAAGAAGATTCCGAAAAACAATTTGCACAACAGGCAGATCAAAAGCTGTTGAACGATGTAACTGAATATTTGGTTGAAAACACCAAATTCGATTTGCCATCATCATTTTTACAAAAATGGATGCAAACAGCAGGAGAAGAACTCATGGATGCTGATCAAGCTAAGGAAGAATATGAGAAATCTGAAAAAAGCATGCGCTATCAATTGATTGAGGGCAAATTGATTGAAACCCACAAGCTTCAAGTAACATTTGAAGATTTGAAGGACTATGCAAAGCAAATGATCAAAACGCAAATGGCACAATTTGGTCAAATGGATCCATCAGATAAAGAATTGGATGATATTGCAGCTCGAATTTTATCGAACAAAGAGGAGATCAAACGCTTGTCCGACCAATTAATGAGCCAAAAATTATTGACATTATATAAATCAGAGGCAAATCTTAAAGTCAAAGAAATAACGTATGACGATTTTGTTAAAGAATTTTATAGTTAATCGTTTACAGAATAAATCATTATATTTAGAGCGTAAAACGAAGTAGTTTTACGCTTTTTTTCATCAGTTAATTTTTAATAAATATATGGATTACGGAAAAGAATTTGAAAAATTCGCAATAAAAGACCAAGGCATCAACAGTATGTACTATAACAAAATTTTAAGTAGCATGTACCCTGTTGGTTTGACGCCAAATATCATAGAAGAGCGCCAAATGAATATCGCAATTTTCGATGTGTTTTCCCGTTTAATGATGGACCGCATCATTTTTATGGGAACAACAATTAATGATCAGGTTGCCAATATCATTCAGGCCCAATTGTTGTTTTTGGAAAGTACAGACTCTTCTAAAGACATTCAAATATATATCAACTCCCCAGGCGGTGGTGTTTATGCGGGTTTGGGAATTTATGATACCATGCAGCTTATTAAACCCGATGTTGCAACTATATGCACGGGTATGGCAGCATCCATGGCGGCTGTGTTGCTATGTGCCGGACAAAAAGGAAAACGCAGCGGATTGACACATTCACGGGTCATGATTCATCAACCATTGGGTGGAGCGCAAGGTCAGGCGAGTGATATTGAAATTACTGCAAGGGAGATTTTGACTTTAAAAGAGGAACTATATAAAATTATCAGTAAGCATACAGGTCAAGATTATGATAAAGTTTATGAAGATAGTGACCGTGATTTTTGGATGAAGGCCGATAAAGCTTTGGAGTACGGTATGATTGATGAGGTTTTATCTGGAAACAAAAAATAATTTTGAAAGGTCTTTTTTTGTACAAAATTGAGATCTTTCAATACTTGAGTTTAAAATTTCAAAAATAAACAGAAAATAAAGTTGGTTTTTGGAATTTAAAAATTTTTGAATTTTTAGAATTATGGCTAAGGAAGAATTAGAATGTTCATTTTGTGGTAGAAAGAAACCTGAGACCAATCTTTTGATTGCAGGTCTTGATGCGCACATTTGTGACCGATGTATTGAGCAGGCCCATGGCATTGTTTTGGAAGAATCCAAACAAACGGGAAATTCTGAGCTTTCGTCAGAGTTGATGCTCAAAAAGCCTCAACAAATAAAGGCATTCCTTGATGAATACATTATTGGTCAGGAATACAGCAAAAAAGTAATGTCGGTTGCCGTTTATAACCACTATAAACGATTGTTGCAGCCAACTACTGATGACGATATTGAAATCCAAAAAAGCAATATCATTATGGTAGGCCAGACCGGTACCGGTAAAACCTTAATGGCAAAAACCATTGCCAAAATGCTGAACGTTCCTTTGGCTATAGTGGATGCCACAGTATTAACTGAAGCCGGTTATGTTGGTGAGGATGTTGAAAGCATTTTAACACGATTATTACAGGCTGCGGATTACAATCTTGAAAAAGCCGAAAAGGGCATTGTATTTATTGATGAGATTGATAAGATTGCACGTAAAAGTGATAATCCTTCCATCACTAGGGATGTTTCAGGAGAAGGTGTTCAACAGGCGTTATTGAAACTATTGGAAGGCACAACAGTTAATGTGCCACCAAAGGGAGGACGTAAACACCCTGACCAAAAGTTTATTGAAGTCAATACCGAACACATCTTGTTTTTTGCAGGAGGCGCTTTTGATGGCATTGAACGGTTTATTTCAAAACGCTTAAATATGGCGGCCATTGGGTATAAGGCACCACATGAACATACCATAGATGCCGACAATTTGTTACAGTACATTATTCCTAAAGATTTAAAGGATTTTGGGCTCATTCCAGAAATTATTGGGCGTTTGCCTGTATTGACTTATATGGATCCTTTGGATGCCGATACACTTCGTGCCATTTTGACCGAACCCAAAAATGCCATTATTAAACAATACAAAAAGTTGTTTACAATGGACCATATCGATTTTAGTATTACAGATGGAGCTTTGGACTTTATTGTTCAAAAGGCCATTGAATATAAATTGGGGGCAAGAGGTTTACGTTCACTTTGTGAGGAAATTCTAACTGACGCCATGTTTGAACTTCCAAGTACTGATGAAAAGAAACTGAACGTCACCAAATCTTATGCAGAAGATAAGCTTACCAAAACAACTTTAAAAAAATTAAAGGCAGTTTCTTGAAATTTTCAAACCTATATAAAAAATAAGAACCACTCTCCCGATAGCTATCGGGATGGAGTGGTTTTTTATTTTTGGATTTAAAAACTAATATTGCGGATAAAATCTATATATACTTGTGTATTTTTATCAGTAACGCTGTAAATATAACAGCAAAAATGTTAAGGATGCAATTTCATTTCTAAATATTAGTTAAACCATAAAATATTTTCGTTATAGTAAATCGCGAGGTCAATTTTACCGTTAAATGGGAAGTCTAAAACATCCCATCAGTAATTTAAAAGAAGTAACTCATCCATATATTCACGATTGTTGGAAAGTCTTGGAATTTTATGTTGTCCTCCAAGTTTGTTATGACACTTTAACCAATCATAAAACAAATGCTTGCGGGCCACATGGATTTTAGGTTTAATGAGCGTCATATCGTTATAACGCTTGGCTTCGTAGTCAGAGTTTAAAGATTTTAGGGTATCATCCAACAATTGATTGAATTTATCCATGTTTTTGGGAGGACTTTTAAATTCTATCAGCCATTCATGGGCGCCTTTTTCTTTTCCTTTCATAAAAATTGGGGCAGCAGTATAATCCACAATTTTGGCATTGGTTTTTTTGCAAACCTTTTTAAGAGCGGTTTCGGCATTCTCAATAATAAGCTCTTCACCAAAAACATTGATGTGGTGTTTTGTACGACCCGAAACTTTAATTCTATAGGGGCTCGTTGAAGTAAATCTAACGGTATCCCCAATTTTATAACGCCACAATCCTGCATTTGTGGTAATGATTACCGCATAGTTAACCCCAACTTCCACTTCACTTAAAGGGATTACCTTTTGCTCTGGAGTTCGGTAAGTGTCCATTGGGATGAATTCATAAAAAATACCATAATCCAACATCAACAATAACTCACTGGAATTGTTCTGGTCCTGAATGGCAAAAAAACCTTCAGAAGCATTGTAAATTTCATAATACCTGAATCCTTTTTTAGGTAAAATGGCTTTATATTGATCGGAGTACGGCGTGAAACTTACACCGCCATGGAAATAAACTTCAAGATTTGGCCAAACATCAAACAGATTGTTTTTTCCTGTGGTTTCCAAAACATTGTTAAGGAGCACAAGCATCCATGAAGGCACACCGGCAAGACTTGTCACGTTTTCTTGGATGGTTTCATCAACAATCGCCTGCATCTTGTATTCCCAATCACTCATCAAAGACACGCGATTACTTGGTGTACTGCTAAATTCGGCCCAAAAAGGCATGTTATCAATTAAAATGGCCGATAGATCCCCAAAAACGGTTCCGTTTTCCATGTACAATTCTTTGCTTCCACCCAAGCGTAAACTCTTCCCATTAAACAATTGTGAATCTTCATTATTGTTAAGGTACATGCACAACAGATCTTTGCTTGCAGCATAGTGGCAATCTTCCAACGATTCGGAACTTACCGGAATAAATTTACTTTTGGCATTGGTAGTGCCACTGGATTTTGCAAACCATTTGATGGGGTCGGGCCAGAAAATGTTATGTTCACCCCTTCGTGAACGCTCAATAACGTCCTGATAATCTTCATAAGTGGAGACCGGAACACGTTCGGCAAAGATGCGGTAATTGTTGATGGAACTAAAGTCATACTGTTTGCCAATTTCAGTATCCTTTGCAGTATCAATGAGTTGATGGAGCAATTCATTTTGTACCTCATTGGGATATTTTAAGAACAGTTCAATTTGATGGAACCGCTTTTTCAAAAACCATGATGCAATAGAATTGACTAATGGAATTGGCATATTTATAGTATCTTTAAGTCTTTAAAAATAATACTTTTTTTGATGTTCTACCAAGGTGTTTTAACAAAAATGGAATCCGAGTTTTCACAGCCTATCCAATATTATTTGGTATTTGAAAATGACTTTATAAACATGAATCAGTTATTGGATAAAACCATTGAACTTAAGTTTGTGAAATACCAGTGTTTAAATTGCGGATTGGACAAACCTATTTACAGACAGGGATTTTGTAAAAGTTGTTTTTTTGACATCCCAGAAGCAGCGGATTGGATTATGCGCCCAGAGTTGAGCACGGCACATTTGGGAATAGAAGACCGCAACTTGGAGTATGAAAAAAAAGTTCAAATACAGCCTCATATTGTCTATTTGGCAAATTCCAGTAACGTAAAAGTTGGGGTGACCCGTAAAAGTCAAGTGCCAACACGTTGGATCGATCAAGGTGCCCATGAAGCGATTGAAATTGTTGAAGTCCCAAACCGATATTTGGCTGGAATTACTGAAGTGGCTTTAAAAGATCATGTAAGTGATAAAACCAATTGGCGTACCATGTTGAAAAATGATGTTGTTGACGAGAATCTGATGGAATGGAGAGAACGTTTAAAACAGTTTATACCAGATGAGGCCAAAGATTATTTTATTCAAACCAATACAGAAACCAATTTGGAATTTCCAGTGCTCCATTATCCTGAAAAACCCAAAAGTCTCAATTTGGAAAAAGAGAAACTTTATTCTGGCGTTCTAAAAGGAATTAAAGGACAATATTTAATATTTGAAGACGATACCGTTTTCAATATTAGGGGCAATGAAGGTTTGGTGGTTGATATTAAAATTAAATAAAAAACACGCTTCTAAACGTGTTTTAAAAATTAAGGACAATGCTTTTCTAATATTCTTCCTGATTTTTTAAATCTTGTATATAAGATGCTTTTTGAATTTCTCGTCTTCGCTTAATGGATTTTTTGGTAAAAAACTGATTTTCCCTAATATTTTGCATCACCTTGACATTGCGATGTTTTCGTTTGTAACGTTTTAGGGCTCGTTCAATATTTTCGCCTTCCTTGATTTCAATTTTAATCATGTATTGCTTTTAAATGTTAAGTTTTAATAGGATTTTCCTAAAAATTTATCCTGCAACTTAACTTTTAAAATGACAAAAACAAGGAAAACAAGCAATTCTTTAAAACCTTTTTAATTGACACTGTCTTTTTTCTTCTTTTTCAAGATACCTCCCAAAATGCCTTTGACACTTTCCTTAACTGCATTTTTGGAATTTGTAGCGGCTGAATCCGTTTTAACTGGATTTGTTTGAAGGGAAGATGAATCTGTTGCCGTTGGACTTTTTAAACCGGTCAATCCTCCAATTAGGGCGTTGATTTTGTCTTTTCCCTGATTGAGCAGTTTTTGTTTTTCAATCTCGACCAATTGTTTGGTAAGGTTGGAAACCCCACTTGTTAAATCCGTTGATACTTTTGGGCTGGTATAGGTTCCGGAAATGTTGGCCGTAATGGGTATTGAAATCTTGTTGACTTCGTTGTCGTTAATTTTACCAATCAATTGGTTCACATCGTTGCCCAAATATTTTGCAGGCACATTAAAAACAGCATTAAATGCCATAGTTTTATCAAAGCCGTGTGACCCGGAAACCTCAATGGCAATATCTTTATAGGCCAAATTAAAAGGTTTTACATTCACCTTACCATTGGCAAATTCCAAATGGGCTTTAAGGTCTTTTAAATCCAACTTCTTAAAATCGACGAAATTTAAGGACTGGCTCAAGTTGCTCAATAGCGTGTTTTGGTCAGCGTTTATTGTCGACCCCAATAGTTCGGCAAATGCATTCCCATTTATCGAGCTTAAATCGGGTGTAAATTCTTGGTTTAAATTGCCCGATAAGCTAATGGTAGAGTTCAGTTTTCCCTGAAGCACTTTAGCGATTGGAGCCAGTGCCTTTAGCAAATCAAGGTTGTCAAAAGATTTTACGATATCAAAACCATCTGCTCCAAGATTTAGATTGAATGTAGGAACGTCCGTTTTGGTGGAAACATCCCCATTGACCGCCAAAACGCCTTCAAATAAATTAGAAGTCAATCCTTTTATTGAAGCTTTTTGGTCTTTTATGGTCAGGGTTCCCTTTACATCTTTTAAATTTAAATTGTCATACACAACCGTCTTGGCATTGGCATTTAAAGTACAATCCAAAAATTTAGGGATTTTGATGGCTTCTTTATCAGTAGTTGTTGCTGTGGTTGTGCTTTCATTTTCGGCGGTCATAAAATCATTCAGCACAAAAGTGTTTGAACTCACATTAAAATTACCCTGAAGGTCGTTTTTATTCAACATAAAGCCGATGAAGTTTCTAACGATTCCGGTGACGCTCAAATCACTCTGCCCCGTTTTGGCATCAAAAGTATTAAGGGAAATCGTTTCTGGACTAAAGGTGATGCTGGCTTTGGAAATTTGTACAGGATTCTTCATTTCCTTAGAAGAATAGGTGAAATCGGTAAGATTGGCCGAACCATTGTTTTTAATGCGTTCGTAAGCATTGGTTTCAATGGCATCCATATCAAAAGCCGTATTGAGTTTTGCTATTAAAACACCACTCAAAGGCGCATCAAGTTGTATGGGATATGCTTTTGAAATATTGGCAAGATTCAAGGTACCGTCAATATTGGCATCGACCAACATATTTTTGGTGATATTCCTTAATGTCGCTGAAGACTTGAACACATCATTATCTATTTTAAAATTGAGCGCTTTGATATCCAAATAGGTGTCATCAGCATTTCCGGTTGTATTTTTAATAGTGGTATTGATGGTGATATTTTCAACACGTTTAGGTAAATCGGGATATTTAAAGGAGGCATTATCCGATGTGATACTGATATCCATGGTTGGTATGGTTTCATCCGTAACCAAACCCTTAAGCTCGCCTTTTACCTTAAAATCTCCAGTGGTTTCAACCTGTGAGATGTTTTTTGAATAGGTTTCTGGAATCACCGCCAAAAAGTCCTTGAACGAAGATTCCGGATTTTCAAAAGTGATGTCAATCTTTTGCCCATTATCCAATTGTTGCACATAACCTGAAAATTCCAAAGGTAATTGGTTAATGAATCCTTTATTATCTTTAAAAGTATAGGTATTGGTGTCAAAATCCATATCGATTAAAGCATCCAGTTTTACACTGTTATGATTTAAATATTGAACACTATCCAAATTAAAGCTCACAAACGCTTCACTTTTGGTGTCCAATTCAGATTTTTCAGAAGAATACCTAGCTTTACCGCTATGGTTAAGTTCTGAAATTTGAAGCACCATTGTTGAGGGTTCATCAATATAGGTTAAGGAGCTATTGCTCAAACTGTAATCTTCTATATCCAATGAAAAGGGTTTGCTTTCTGTTGATTTGGCCTTATTTTCATCTTCTGTTGATTTGGCGATGTCATAATTTTTGTGGCCTTCCATATCGGTCTTTAAGGTGAGTGAAGCTTCATCAACCCTGATGGAATTAACCACCAGAGGTTCATCTTCGTCTTTGAACAACTCCAAGACGGACATTGTGAACGAAATGGATTTTGTGGAGGCAAGGGTATCACCTTTAAAGGGTTCAAAATTTGTAATGGTTAAATCTTCAACCGTAACATTGGCGCGTGGAAAACGCTTTATAAGACTTAAACTCACATCGCTGAACTCCACGTGGGCGTTGACGTTTTGGTTCACGTAGTTTTTTACCGCGTCCTTGATTTGCGACTGAAACACAAACGGAGTGACGAGCAGAATGACAAAAACGATAAGTACAGTCAGTCCAATAATTTTTAAGGCTTTTTTCATAAGAAAAGGCTATAGTTTGTATGATTATATACGTACAATACAACGTAAAAGTTGATAAATTTATTAAAGTTTCCCATTAAAGGAGTTCAATTTCTTCATTAGGTTTAAGCTTGAAACGTTTCCTGAACAAATAGACCAATAAATACATGAATGGCGTATCACAAAAGGCAACGAACCATTTAAAAATAACACCACTGATGAGCAATCCAAGAAATTTATCCCAAGCTATAATTTCGAACGAACACAATAGTGTCAATATAGTAAAGGTATCGATAAACTGCGACGAAAACGTTGACCCGTTATTGCGCAGCCACAAATGTTTACCTTTGGTCAATCGTTTCCAAAAATGATAAATTTGGATATCAATAAACTGTGCAAACAAATAAGCCATCATGCTCGCGGTCACCGCAATGGCTGTTTGGCCAAAAACTGTAGTGAACATGGTATCGGAGACCGGAGACCATGGTGTTGCTGGCACAGCATTGGAAAGCAGCACAATAAAAAGCGAGAACAAAGAGGCAAAAATCCCGGTAATGACAACTTGATTCGCTCTCTTTTTTCCGTAAATTTCACTGATGATGTCGGTAATCAAAAACGTAAGCGGATAAGGTAAAATGCCCACCGAGAGTTCAAAGAGTTTGACCCCGAAAATCTCCAAATGAAAAGGATACCAATAAAAGAATTTCTGAAAAATCAAATTGGAAACCACCAATGAGGTGATAAACAAGGCTGCCAAAAGCAGATAAATACGTTGGGCTAGAAGTTTGTCTTTTAAAGTCATCTAAAATTGTGAATAAATAGGTTAGGTAAATATAAAGGATTAAATTTTCTTTTCATTATTTTGTTTTTGCTTATGGAACAGAATCACAAAGTTTATCTATCTCTTGGCAGCAATAAAGGTGACCGATTAAAACACCTGCAAGATGCGGTTGATTTGATTTTTAAAAGAATTGGAAAAATCAACATCATTTCAAAAGTGTATAATACGCTGGCTTTCGGTTTTGATCCCGAAGGTTCGGGGGACGATTTTTTAAATACCTGCGTCTTTTTGGAAACCGAATTGGAAGCGCGGCCATTGATGAAGACCCTGTTGGCCATTGAAAAAGAGCTGGGCAGGACTCGAACCAAAAGTGACACCTATGAGTCTAGGATTATCGATTTGGACATTTTATTTTTTGAAGGGGACATCATCAATTCCAAGACACTTAAAATCCCGCACCCTGAATTGCATAAACGTAAGTTTGTCCTGCAACCACTGAATGATATTGCTCCAAAACTAAAACACCCAAAACTTAATAAGACCATTGCCGAATTATTGGAAGGCTGCGACGACAAAAGTGAAATTGAGCCTATTAAAATCTGGTTGAAAAACCCAACAAAGCAATATCACTTTTCCAACTTTAATTATATTGCCATTGAAGGGAACATTGGTGCTGGAAAAACCAGTTTGGCTACCAAAATTTCTCAGGATTTTAATGCCAAATTAATTTTGGAACGCTTTGCAGATAACCCGTTTTTACCCAAATTTTACGAAGAGCCAAAACGTTATGCCTTTACTTTGGAAATGTCATTTCTCGCCGATCGTTACCAACAAATCAGTGACGACCTTTCGCAACTCGATTTGTTCAAGGATTTTATTGTAAGCGATTATGATATTTTTAAATCGCTGATTTTCTCAAAAATCACCTTGCCCGAAGACGAATTCAAATTGTACAGAAGGCTGTTTTACTTGATGTATAAAGATATTGCCAAGCCCGAACGCTACATCTATCTCTATCAAAGTACAGAGCGTTTGCAAGAAAACATTAAAAGGCGTGGGCGCGATTACGAACAGAACATTGATAGCGACTACCTGGAAAAAATCAATGCGGGGTATTTGGAGTTTTTAAAAAACCAAACCGAACTAAAGGTGAAAATCATTGATATATCGGGACGTGACTTTATTGACAATCGTGATGATTACCTTTGGATTTTGGAGGAGATTTGTAGAGAGTGATCTAAGATATATACTAATGGTTTTTGTATTAAAATCGAGGGTTTATGACCACAAACTTTTCAGTTTAGACCAAAGTTTATATCTGCTTTTAGTTCTCGTTTCATTATAAATTTGGTCATTATTTTTAAACGATCCAGAGGACATTTTTAACTTAACTTTTTTCTTTTTAGCCAAAGTTTCAATTTTTTTAATCCATTCTTGATTTACCTTGTCAAGATATTGTTTAAATTTTTTACTTGGTATATTGGTTTTTGGTTTTGCGGTTATGGACTCAAAATAAACTTGATTCAGAAAATTTTCTGCAGTTTTTCTTTTCCCATATTTTTCAATTAGTAAAAATTTATCAAGTGATTCAATAAATGGTTCTCGATTCCATTTTAGCATCTCCATCCATTTATTTGGGTCTTTGTAATTTTCAAAAAAAGGAACAACATATGAGTTAAGATCTTGTTCAATTTGACTTTTCAGTTTGTTCAAATCAGTACTAATTTTTAAATCATACCATCCATCAGTTTTATCTGTTAATTTTGAAAGCCGAAGGCGAATGTTACAATCAACTTCCTGTGGAAATGTTGGAGGATGTAAATTGTTTATTTCTTGATAAATTATTTTTTCTAAAAGACCGACATTAAAAACAAATGTTTTATGATCTTTAGAGTTCCATCTGCTTTGTTGGATATTAAAAGCTTGTCCTGTATCCCCAAAATCTCGATAAAAATTATTTCCTTTTTTTTTAAATCCTAAATCCTTAAAAATTGGACTAATAATGTCCCTTATTATGGAATTAAATTCTTTATTCAAATCTTTATTTATCATTTAAAAATATATCTTATAGATATGCAAAATAGTAGTGATTCTTTATCAGTTGACAAGCTAAATTAAAGATTTACTTTTAGAAAAAATAGCAAGACTTGAACTTTTCACTTTTAACCTTGTACTTTCAACTTCACAAAAAAATCCCAAACCACCACCCCAACACTCACCGAAATGTTGAGCGAATGTTTGGTGCCAAATTGAGGGATTTCCAATACCATATAGCTTGCACTTACAACCTCTTGTTTTACACCTTTAACCTCATTGCCAAACACCAAAGCGTAGGTGGTGTTGGCTTCAGGGCAAAAATCATTAAGCATGGTGGCGTTTTCGGCTTGTTCAATGGAAATGATTTTGATGTTTTCAGATTTTAGCTGCTGTACCAAATCCATGATGTTTTTAACGTATTCCCAATCCACCGTTTCGGTACTTCCCAAAGCGGTTTTATGGATGTCTTTGTGTGGTGGTGTCGCCGTAATGCCACAGAGATAAATTTTTTCTATCAAAAAGGCATCACAAGTCCTAAAAACTGAACCTATATTGTTAAGGCTTCGAACATTGTCCAAAACTACAATTATGGGTGTCTTATTTGTCTGTTTAAAGTCTTCGACACTTAACCGACCCAGTTCGCTGTTTTTTAGTTTGCGCATTTGATTACTTTTTCTGCCACGAATTCACAAATGATATCAGTGGTCGTTGGTTGTTCATCGGTTTTTTGAGCCTCAAAAATACAATTCAAAATATTCGTGAATTAGTGGCGACTTCAAAGCCATAATTATCAACAATTGTAAATAACTTATCCCTTCTCAATTTTATAAAACATCAAAATATAAGTACATTAGCAATCTTACAATTCCGCCCCGAATACTCGGGGTCGGAACAAAAATAGGATTTAAAAACCATTTTACCATTGGCCAAAAAGGAAACCCCATTAATGAAACAGTACAATGCCATAAAGGCAAAGTATCCTGATGCCCTGTTGCTGTTTCGGGTCGGGGATTTTTATGAGACTTTTGGCGATGATGCCATTAGGGCCTCAAAAATTTTGGATATCATCTTGACCAAAAGAGGTGCCGGAAGTGAAACGGAAACGGAATTGGCGGGGTTTCCGCACCACTCCTTAAATACGTATTTGCCAAAATTGGTCAAGGCGGGTTGCCGTGTGGCGATTTGTGATCAGTTGGAAGACCCTAAACTCACCAAAACCATCGTCAAGCGTGGTGTTACTGAATTGGTGACTCCTGGAGTGGCACTCAATGATGATATTTTACAATCCAAAAGCAATAATTTTTTGGCAGCCGTTTGTTTTGGGCGACAACTTATTGGCGTGTCTTTTTTGGATGTGTCCACAGGTGAGTTTTTGATTTCTCAGGGCAATGCGGAGTATATCGATAAGCTCCTTCAAAATTTTAGGCCCAGTGAGATCTTGGTTTCAAAACCTAAAAAGCTTGAATTTAAAGAAACTTTCGGAACTGACTTCCATACCTTTTACTTGGAAGACTGGGTATTTCAGGACGATTATGCCAATGAAACCTTATTGAAACATTTCCAGACCAAATCGTTGAAAGGCTTTGGAATTGAAGATTTATATGAAGGCATTGTAGCTTCAAGTGCCATTTTGCATTATTTGGGTGAAACACAGCATCACAAGCTTCAACATATTACCACCATTCAACGCATTGCCCAAAATGAGCATGTGTGGATGGATCGGTTCACCATCAAAAATTTGGAACTTTACCATTCCAACAATCAAAATGCGGTGACCCTAATTGATGTGATTGACAAAACGATTTCCCCCATGGGTGGCCGCTTGCTAAAACGTTGGTTGGCGTTGCCTTTAATAGACATGGACCAAATCCAACAGCGTCATGATGTTGTTCAGTATTTGTTGGATGATTCAATAATTTTGAATAAAACTCAGCATCAAATTAAAAGAATTGGCGATTTGGAGCGCTTGATTTCCAAAGTGGCCACGGCCAAAATCAATCCCCGTGAAGTCGTCCAGCTTAAAAATGCCTTGGAAGCCATTGTTCCCATCAAGGCCCTAACTTTACGAACCGAGAATACGGCTCTACAGGGTATTGGAAATGCCATAGAGTTATGTGAAGAGTTGCGCCAACGCATCAAGGCCACTTTAAATGAAGATGCACCGGTAAATATTTTTAAGGGGCATACGATTTCTTCCGATTTTTCTGAAGAATTGAAAGAATTGCGAGGTTTGTCCACTTCAGGAAAGGATTATCTCGACAAGATGCTGGAACGTGAAATGGAGCGTACTGGAATCACATCGTTAAAAATAGCCTCAAACAATGTGTTTGGGTATTATATTGAAGTGCGAAACACCCATAAAGATAAAGTCCCTGAAGATTGGATCCGTAAGCAGACCTTGGTCAATGCCGAACGTTATATTACCGAAGAACTCAAGGATTATGAAGCTAAAATATTGGGTGCTGAGGAGCGCATTTTGACGATTGAGCAACATTTGTTTTCAGAATTGGTCAATTGGATGGGATTGTTTATTCAACCTGTTCAAAAAAATGCAGCCTTGATTGCAAAGTTGGATTGTTTATGTGGGTTTGCTCAATTGGCATCAGAAAACCACTATTCGAGACCAGAAATTAACGATTCATTTGCCATTGAGATTAAAGATGGAAGACATCCTGTAATAGAAAAACAGTTGCCACATGGTGAGCCTTACATTTCCAATGATATTTATTTGGATAGGAAAAGCCAACAAATCATCATGATAACCGGTCCCAATATGTCTGGTAAATCGGCGATTCTACGCCAAACCGCCCTTATTGTACTATTGGCTCAAATGGGAAGTTTTGTTCCGGCTGAATCTTCCAAAATTGGATTGGTCGATAAAATTTTCACAAGAGTAGGCGCCAGTGATAACATCTCCATGGGCGAATCGACCTTTATGGTAGAAATGAACGAAACGGCATCCATTTTAAATAACATTTCTGAGCGCAGTTTGGTGTTGCTGGATGAAATTGGACGAGGCACCAGCACTTACGATGGGATTTCCATCGCTTGGGCCATCAGCGAATATTTGCACGAACATCCCAGTAAGGCCAAAACCTTATTTGCCACACATTATCATGAGCTCAATGAAATGACCGAAACCTTTGAGCGCATCAAGAATTTCAATGTTTCGGTTAAAGAGTTAAAGGACACTGTACTGTTCTTAAGAAAACTGGTTGAAGGTGGAAGTGAACATAGTTTTGGGATTCACGTCGCCAAAATGGCGGGTATGCCACAACAAGTGATCCATCGGGCCAACAAAATATTAAAACAGCTTGAAAAATCACATTCCAGTGAAGAACTTACTGATAAAGTGAAGTCCTTAAACAACGACATGCAGTTGAGTTTCTTTAATTTGGACGACCCGCTTTTGGAACAGATCAAAGAGGAAATTGTCAATATTGACATTGATACTTTAACCCCAGTTGAAGCCCTCATGAAGTTGAACGAAATTAAACGTATGCTCTTAAAAAAGAAACACGCATGAAATCGTATTATTTTTATAAAAAGCCTTTGGTTTTATGAGAATTGTATTAAATTTGCCCCTGCATTTGCAGTCATGCAGGCTCCCAATGGAAACAAAAGTTCTTATAAATAATTGCCAACAAGCGAAAGTAGCTCAGGGGTAGAGCATCACCTTGCCAAGGTGAGGGTCGCGGGTTCAAATCCCGTCTTTCGCTCAACATTTGGCAAGTCATTGCTTTAAAGGAGTAGAGCACATAAGATAGGAAGAGCGACCAAGGTTGCGCCTGCCTGCCGACTGGCAGGGGTTCATCCCGATAGCTATCGGGACCCGCCTTTCGCTCTAGTCCAAAAATATACCAAGTCGATGTGCTGAGCACAGTCGAAGCATGCTCAAGTGGTGGAATTGGTAGACACGCCGGACTTAAAATCCTGTGCCCATTATGGGCGTGCGGGTTCAAGTCCCGCCTTGAGTACATTTGAACCCATGACCTTTTTTGGTTGTGGGTTTTTTAATGCCCAAAAATGAAATGGACTTATCTTACCAAAAAATCCCTATTGAAAGAAATGGAATATTCTAATTTTTAATCTAAAGAATTCCTCGAGGCTCTGCCTCCGGGTATCCACTTCTCCTCTCCTTCCTGCCCGTCCGTCAGGTGGGTGAGGCAAAATAATGTCCCGAATGGTCGGGGCGTTTTTGGCTTTAGGTCAAAATGAAACCGGCGAAATACCCCGATGGCCCTGCCTCGGGGATAGTTGGTTTCAAGAAATTCTTTAATACAAATCAAATTAATCATTCCTTAATCTCTAATCTTATTCCTTTTGATTGATTTGCAAATTCTGGAGCATACATGCTTTGAATAGTTGAAATACCATTGGAAAAGTTTCCAATGTTATTTGCCCTTAAATCATATTCAAAAATATAAGTTCCTTTAGGTAATCTATCAAAGAAAAAATGAGTGGCAACATCTCGGGTACTTTGATAATAACCAACACCCTCTCGCCACTTATATTCTGATAAAACATCAACCGGTTCTAAACCAGATGCCCTCAAATCCTTAAGATGAATAAATTCTAGATCTTCGAATGATTTTACCTCTAATCTTACTGTTACCAAGTCTCCTATTTTGAATGCAGTATTTTCAGTAACAGGAACAAGCGTTTCTCCATCATCTGTGATAGTTTTGATAAACATTTCTTTAGAAACACTAAGTGGAGTGTCTTTTGAATAAGTGATTTTATCCAAATCCTCAAAGTATTGCCAGTATACGCCTCCAACACCAGTTATTTTACCCTTATTTTGAACTTTTATAGTAGACATGTTAGGTGTTATTTCCTCTTTAGTCCAGTTTAATTTGAAATATCCTGTTTTTGCCTCTTTTTGCGTAGGTTCAAGCTTTGATGTCTTTATCTTTTCATCCCCAATACTTATCACGGTGCTTTCAGATATATTTAGCCAATCTTTCCCATATTTCAGCAATGCATAAATTGCTTCGGTTGTAGCTTTAGTAGTTGGCCAACGTGAGGTTTCCTTGTTCTTTAATAACCATTGTTTCAATTTTTCGGTTTTTTCAGCATCATTGTCAATTTCTGAAAAAGCCTCAATTATTAAAGCTTGTGTTTCAATAGGAGCTTTATACCAATACCAATTTTTTGTGTTTTCTTTCCAATACATACCATTGTCATCACTTATAACGGCTTGTTCGGTTAATGCATCCAATATCTTTTTGGGAACAGGGGAGCTTTTTCTAAATCTAGAAACACTTAAAGCAATTAATGCCTTATCATATAGAGATTCACCTAACCAATTGTTTTCACACTGATTTAAATAAATTTCAATTACATTCTGTATATCCTTTGTTAATGGGTGAGATTCATTAAAAAAACTTCTCGCATAAATATAATGAAGTGTGCCGTTGCTTAATAATACATTTGTCGAATCCTTTAATGTGCTTTTTAAAGCTATGTACTGTTCCAAAAATTTGGAATCCAGATATTTTAAAGCTTTACCAGCTATCGGTTTTAGTTTATAAGAGTTTTCGGTTTCAATATTCAATTTCTCCAAATGTCCTATACCAGAAACAATATGTCTTGTAATAAAGTCATTTTCATTTCCTCCAGAAAACCAAGGGAAAGCTCCTGACGGTAATTGTAACTCATTTAATTTGCTTATTGTTTGAAGCTCTTGTTCCTTTAATTTTTCTTTGTCAAACAAGTTGGCAAGGTTGGCTTTATTTTCCTTATCACTTTTTAAATCTTGTACCCATGGGGTCTCTGAAATCAGGATTGACTTTAGCAATTCATTTTTCTCCAATGGGGAATCAAAAGATGCATTTTCTTTCCAACTTAAAAACACATCTTCAATTTCTGGATTATCATTAAGAATCTGATACGCCAAGGCATTTGCATAATACTTGGAAAATGTCTGTTCCGCACATTCATAGGGAAATTGTATTAGATAGGGCAATGATTTAATTGCCAACCATGCAGGATTGGAAGTATATTCCAAGGTAAAGCGATGGTTTTCCTGAGAACTGGAAACAGGAGATTTTAACTTCTCAAACTCTACTTTTTTTGTTGTTCCCATTGGAACCCATAGAGGTCTGGCTTCCGTAACTAATTTTCTATTTGATAGAACAGGAAGAATATTTGATTCTCCATCACTAAAATCACCTGATTTTGCCACTATCTTATATTGAAGTGCCTGAGTACCCTTGGGAATTTTTAATTTCCATGATATTGAACTGTTGCCTTTTGAAAGTATACTAAAATGTTGCAATGAATCTCCAAGAATAATATTGGAATTAACGTTTTTCATGGTCACTGCATCAAATAACCTTAACATGGAATTTCCTTCTAGTTTGGAGCTGGACAGGTTGTTAATTTTGGCGCTAAATACAATAGTATCCCCTTCACGCAAAAATCTTGGAGCATTCGGAATTATGTTAATGTCTTTTTGGGTTACAGCGAATTTGCTTAAAATTCCAGTATCTAAATTTTTGTTGTGGGCGAACAAACTCATTTTCCATTTGGTAAGGGCTTGTGGGGAATTGAATGTAAACATGACTTCCCCCTCGGCATTTGTCCTTAAATGGGGAAAGAAAAATGCAGTTTCTTTCAAATCATTTCTTGTTTGTACCGCATTTAATGATTCAAGACCCTTTTTCGTATTTATAATTACCACCCCGTTAATCGCAGTTGAACCATAAAGAGCAGTAGCAGATGTTCCTTTTAAAACTGTGATGTCAGCAATATCTGTGGCATCTATTTGCGCTCCTGTCTCTAAATTCATCGGAACTCCGTCAACAATAAATAGAGGCCTGTTATTAACAGGTACAGAATTGTTTCCTCGAATCATTATCTGAGATGGAGAACCAATTAGACCATTTAATTGCGTGATTTCAACACCTGCGGCGTTTCCACCAAGCTTATCTGCCAAGGCAAACTCTAAATCCTCTGCTTTTTCAATTATAACAGAGCCTAAAGCACTTTTCTTTGTAACGATTCCATAGCCCGTGACAACAACCTCATCAAGTGCTGAAACATCTTCATTTAATGCAAAATTATAAGTGCCAGATTTTTGAATAGTCGATGAAGCAGTATTATAACCCACATAAGAAATATCCAAAGTTGAACCACTTGGGGCATTAATGGTATAGAACCCGTCGAAATCTGTTTGAGTGCCGATAGTTGTACCTTTAATCATCACATTTACGCCAGGTAAAGGTAAACCTGATTCGTCAGTTATAATTCCAGAAATGTTGCCTTCAACATATTCATTGTCAACTATTTTATTTTTAAGCCCAGAAATATATTTTTTATTCGAATAGTCGGTAGAACCAAAATCAAAGCCAAAAAAGTTTAGTCTATGATAGTTTTTGATTATGGTATTTAAGTTATTAGATTCAATAAATCTGAAATTGTGAAAATTTGTTATCGAGAAAGTCCCATTGCCTTGATACCATGGAGTACTGTAGTAATTATTTTGGTATGGTGAGATATTGGTATTCCAACTGTGCTCTACAAATTGATCCAACGAGGTGTCATACATGGAAGCCAGTACTTCTGCTTTAGCATTCTTGCCTTTGGAATTGGATATTTTGAAATTCCAAGTTTCTTTGCTGTCAGGTCTCAATTTATCCCTAAAAGTAATTGTTTCAATATTCAGTTCATTTTTAACTTCTGGAAAAGTTATGTTGAATTGTTCATTGGAAAAATTGTTATACTTGACATAGCCAATATTAAAACTTATTTTGTCGGTATATTTTTTAGCAACTGGAATCCTAATAATTTTAGTTCCATTATTAATAGTTATGACTTTGTTGAATATGGACTTGCCTTCGTATGTTGCATCAACGATTACATTTAAAGTATCTGCACCAGTTTTCAATTTTATATCAACATAACCATCTTGCTTATAATTATGATTTACGATTTCATATTCAAATAATCGGTTATCTGCAAGAAAACTGTCTTCAGGATTAAATAGCTCAAATTGTTTGTTAACCACCAAGGTATCTTTAAAAACATCAACGGCTTTTACTTCAAGGCCATAAAGTCCCGACTTCCATTCTTCCAAAGAATCCAAAGAAATATTTTTATCTTCTGAAGCACCCAATGTTCTATTAAAAACAACATTTCCTTTTGTCCAATATTCTTGTACATCGGTACTATCATATACTTCATTGGGGAAAAGTTTCATAAACTCATCTCTTGGAATTGAATTCAACTCAACAATATCCCATGGCTTTTTTCTTAATATTCTTTTTGGATTATTTAATTTGAATATTGTAACCGAAACTTCGGCATCCACTTCTTGACCGTTCAAATTTTGAGTTACTATTTGAAAGTGTTGTTCTTCTTTATTGTTTAATTTACTCCCTATAATTGCTTCGATTTTTAAGTTATGATAACCGACTTTCACATCCTTGGTTGAACTTCTAGTTTCCCCATTGACATCTATAACATCAGCTTTAACGGTGTAGTTAAAAATTGGTTTAGTTTTTTTATTGGCCAATGAATCAGGAAAAGCAATAAAGGGTATTACAAACTGTCCTTTATCATCCGTTGTCGTTTCACCTGTTACTATAATTTGCTTTTTGGAATTTAAGTAATCTCCACGCCACATATTATATAATACCCCACGTGTAACGGAATATTTTACTTTCGTTTTAGAAATATATGACCCTAAAAACGCATTTGCCTTCCCTTTTACTTTGACACTATCACCAATTTTATAATTTTCAACGACATCATCGAATACCACTTCAAAAGTTGGCCTCTTATATTCCTCAACATTAAAAGTAAGTTCAACATAATTGGAATCATCAATTTTCTCATAGTAGGGATCTTCATCTTCCTCATCCGTTCCATAATCTTCGTCCATTTCTATAGAGAACTCTCCTGTCATAATATTCAATGGGATTTTAAATTCTCCGCTTACAGAACCGTATTCATTAGTTTTTAGCCTGAATTCTTTTAATTCTTTACCGTTTGCATCGTATATGGTAACGTTTGTGTAAGTGTTTGGAACAACCTTAGGAACTCCTTTATTGATTTCGGTCAAAATGCCTTTAAAATAAACGGTTTGTCCGGGGCGGTAAATACTTCGGTCAAGAAATAGAGACATTTTTGCTATTCTCTCATCATTTTCATCAGTATTGCTGGATTGACTATATAAATAAAAATAATCACTATTTACTAAAGTATCTCCTTTATTGGTAGCCATAACTCTCAAATTTTGATAATATTTCTTGCCATTAGTTATGGAAAATACCCCGTTTTCATTGGTTGCTCCTTCTTTATTAAAATCATTGTTGTCATTTGAAACAGTAATATGTACATTCTTTTGTGGCTCTCCATTGTATCTATCCAATACTCTTAGGTCAAGCTTATTGGAATTGTTCATTGTCAATAGTGTTAAATTGCTAGATATAATTGTTTGATAGCAATAAACATCTCTAATTCCCTTTATCGTTTTATTTTTTGAGACAACAATAATATAACAGCCTTTGGCGAGTGGGGGCAGAGCTATCTCCGTAGTGTATTCATAAAAATCCTTTATACTTTGAAGTTTATAAAATGAAGTCTGTTCTGGCGTTTTTCCCCTAATTAATTCTAAAGTCAAGCTATCTTTCCTATATTGAAATAAGTCACCTATTTTAGTAAAGGGGATTTTAAATGATGATATATATAAGCTATCCATTCCCTTAAATTCTACATTAGCCAGAAACGGTTTGTCAGGAACAACATATTTCTCAATCTTAACATCCAATTTATAATTCAAGATTTTGTTGCGGAGAATTGTACATAAAAGTCCACCATCAGAGTTTGGATATCGGTCGATAGCATTATTGCAAACTTCTAATGCTTTTATTCTATAATCCTTTAAAATGGGGTCTTTCTTGGCATTATGCTTATTACTGGCTTGATAATAATAATCGGCTATTGCATAGTCAACTGCTGCTGAAGATTCATGATTCTTGTAATGTTCTGATAATTTAGAAAGTGCATTAATATAAAGGTCATTTTTATTGTCTAAAATTGCTTCACTTCTTGCAAAATTTAGTCTCTCTAGAACAACATTAACATAAGCCGTTGTATCCGTATCTAAATGGAATGATTCCAACTCCTGATAAACTTTTAAGGTTTTGTAATTCGAAAATATACTATCATCGGTTTTAAAACGTTCTTTGATAAACTTATTTGAAGACTCGAATGCAATTGGATTATTTATGTAAAATCTTTCTTTTGCTCTTGTTACATGCCATTTGTCCATTTCAAAGAATTCTAAAGCCCTGTGGGCCAAAAAATCATATAAAGTTGGCCTAAATTTATGGGAAGTTTTACTGTCGGTCAATAGAGCTTCAAAGTCGCCAATTGGTAATTGATTTAATTTTGATTTCTGGCTCAAGGAATTCTCGTAATGTCTAGTTATTTCCAGTATAAATGCATTGATGTCCCACTTTTCAAATTCATTTCCAGTTAGTTTTGATTCTAAATTTGTTCTATTTTGAATTTTATATCGGTTTCTATCAAAATACTGTCTTAAATAACTGGCATAAACAGATTCCAAAAGTGCGTTCAAAGGAAAATCCGATTCTTTTATGAGAGATTCCATCTCGTCAATTATTTTTGGACGAGCGTTTTCTTCCAATAGTAGGGTGAACTTGGATTTATAAATAAACCCCTTAACTGTTTGGTCTGTAATTTTAGCTTTGGTTGCTTTTTTAAGAATCTTATCGACAATTTCAGAGGCACTTTTATATTTACCTTCAAGTTCCAATTCTTCAACTTGATTCCATAACTTATCATATGTGCTTTGTGCATTGACAATAAAACTTGTTGCTAATAGAATGATTAAGATAAAATTTTTCATGAGGGATATTTTCTACTAAATAATGTCAATACAAAATAAAAAACAAGTAACATTGAGTAAAGTTATCAATTCAGTTAGGGAAATCACTTTTTACAAAGTAAGGCCTTATTTTTTTGAACTGTAGTTGAGAAAATTAGTTACGGTCAGAACTCGGCCACCAATCCTTATCTCAATTATCAATTTCCTTTAAGTTTTCCAAAAAATTTATGATTTGGTTCGAGAACAGAACCATGTAGTGTCCATAGAAAATCCGCAACACTTATTATAAGTTGTTATGGATTTCTTGTTTAATTATTCAAATACCTTTCAAATGGGTAAAACGGCTAAATATCCTTATTGTATTTGTTTTGGTATTCAATGGGTGTCAGCCCGGTTATCTTCTTAAAAACATTCCTGAAAGCCTTAGTATCGGTGTAGCCCACATCGAACATGACCTCATTGATGTTTTTCCGCGTCGATTCAAAACTTCGCTTGGCGGCCTCGACCTTGACCCGTTGCAGGTATTCAATGACCGTATTGTCCGTGGCTTGTTTAAATCTACGCTCAAAACTCCTACGGCTTACGGCCACCATTTGTGCCAGTTCATCAACGTTAATCTTATCCTGATAATTTTTCTCAATGTACTCTTGGGCCTGTTTCACTTCCTCATCGTTATGGTCTTTCTGCCCCGTGAACATCATAAAGGCGGCCTGACTTTCCCGGTCGATGTCAATGGCAAAATATTTGGAGGCCAATATCGCCGTGTCCCGGTCGGTGTATTTTTCCAGTAGGTACAGTAACAGGTTCCACAAAGAATTTGCCCCACCACTGGAATATATGCCATTTTCCTCAGTAATGACACCGCCGTCAACGATTTCCACTTCGGGGAACCATTCTTTGAACTCATTATAGTAAGCCCAATGTGTGGAGCATTTTTTTCCGTTCAAGAGGCCGGTGGAAGCCAATAGAAACGCTCCAACACAAAGTGAGGCGACTTCGGCCCCACTCCTGTATTGATGGGTAATCCATGGAAGGGTGGCATCATTTAGCGCAACCGCTACCTTCATGTCCCCAAAAACAGGTGGTACAATTACCAAGTCTGCCCGACCTGTATGCTCCAAAAGCATATCCGTGGTAATGGAATAGGCCCCGTCCTGAACCCGGACATCCTTTTGGCAGCCCACCAATTGCACCCTGAATAATGGTTCCTTTCCGGCAGCCTTCAAAAATTCGTTTGCAGTGGTAAACAGATAGCGGGGACCTGTAACTCCTTCTGCCACGGCTGTTTCCGGTACTAAAATATATATGGTTTTCATGCCATAAAAATAGAAAAATTTGGCGGAATTGACCCTTATGTTAGCCGTTATTGCACCCGATGATTTCAAGGAATAATTTTGAAATTTGTCATGTAAACAATGAACTGGTTTAGACTTTTTTGATTGAAGCGAAAATTAGTCAATTTGTGCTCGGTTGAAGGCTTTTTTGAGTTGCATAGCAGAGCTACGGAAGGAAGAAAAGACAAGAAGCGAGTGCAAAGGGAGAATTTTCTAGCCAATTGAAAAAAGTTTAAACGAGTTCAATTAAGAATAAAAAATTATGGAACGAATTACAGTAAAAAATACGGTAAAGGCACCTTCAAAAAAAGTGTGGAGTTTATGGACAACTCCTGAACAGATTGTAAAATGGAATACCCCTTCCGAGGATTGGCATACCACTCGCGCAGAGAACGACCTTAGGGTGGGTGGCACCTTTCTCTCAAGAATGGAAGCCAAGGATGGGAGTTTTGGTTTTGACTTTGAAGGCACTTATGATGAGGTAGTGCCACGTGAACGCATTGCCTACACCCTGGGCGATGGACGAAAAGTGGAAGTGGATTTTAAGGCGTTGGACGGGAAAACAGAGATTGTCAACACTTTTGATGCCGAGACCCAAAACCCCATTGAACAGCAGCGGGAGGGCTGGCAAGCCATTTTGGACAGTTTTAAAACCTATGTGGAGACCTTCCAATAGATAGTGAAATTAAATTATACATACTACAATGAAAAAAAATAAGATCATCTTCTGGACGGCAACAATCATTATCTTCTTATTTGAAGGACTAATGCCGGCACTGACTTCACAAACGGAATTTGCAAAAGAAAGCATCCGCCATTTGGGTTACCCTGAATACTTCGGTACTGCCCTTGTAGTTTTTAAGGTACTTGGGGTTTTGACCCTAGTCATTCCAATGGCACCTAAACGGTTAAAGGAATGGGCATACGCAGGTTTCACTTTTGACTTCTTATTTGCATGTATCAGTAATTGGGTCGTTGACGGATTCGGATTTAATGCGATTTTTCCATTGATCATATTGGTAATTCTGTTGGTGTCTTACCACTATTACCACAAAATCAAGAGATCTGCCAACGCAGAAATCGATACGGTAAAGGCCGCATCATTAACTTGAATGCCTAGGTCTATTTGTAAAAACGAAGCCCGGGAATATAATGACAGAAAAGGCATGGGACAAATAATCACCTATCTCACGTTTAACGGTAATTGCAGGGAAGCGATGGAATTTTATCAGAGATGCCTTGGTGGGGAATTGTGTTTCCAGACTTTAGGAGAATCCCCTAAAACGAAAAAGCTGCCCAAGTATATAAAAGTGCATATAGTTCAGGCGTCCCTTAAAAGTGATAATTTAGTCTTGATGGGTTCCGATATGACCGATGAAGAACTGTTGCGGGGCAATTCGGTTTCCATTTTATTGGACTGTAATGACGAAGACCGTATTAAGGCCTATTATAATAAGTTGGAAGCTGGTGGCAAAGCTACCCAC
>DASWKU010000131.1:0-1726 GCA_036396455.1 Flavobacteriaceae bacterium | reverse complement strand
GCACCGGCAATCTTTAAACGGATTTGATGTGTTGTCTTATTCGAGAATATGCTCACACGACGCACCGAATTTAAAAATTGGGTCCGGTCTATCGTCAATTTATTGGGGTTTTCCCTTGGGATGACCGCTTCGTAATTTGGATATTTACCATCGATCAATCGGCAAATCAATTCCGAATTTTCAAAACTGAATTTGGCATTGGAATCATTGTATTCTATGGTCACGTCATCTGTACTGGCCGCTAAAATACCTTTTAAGAGATTCAAAGGTTTTTTAGGCATGATAAATTCAGCAACCTGACTGGCTTTGATATCTTCACGGGTATATTTTACCAATTTGTGCGCATCGGTAGCCACAAAGGTCAATCCTTCAGTGGAAAACTGAAAAAACACGCCGCTCATCACAGGTCTTAAATCGTCATTACCAGCAGCAAAAATGGTTTTGCTAATGGCAGTCGCCAAAATATCCCCGGTAATGATTGTGGTACTTGGATTGTCAAGGGCAACCGCTTTAGGGAATTCATTGCCATCAGCATAAGCAAGGGCATATTTGCCATAATTGGAACTGATCTCAACGGTGTTGTTGTCCTCAACTACAAAGGTTAAAGGTTGTTCGGGAAATGTTTTTAAGGTATCCAACAATAAGCGTGCAGGTAATGCAATGCTTCCATCGCTATCAGTTTCTACCTCTATGACCGAAGACATGGTGGTTTCCAAATCGCTTGCAGAAACCGTAAGCTTTGAATCATTTAATTCAAATAGGAAATTATCTAAAATGGGTAAAGTATTGGAGTTGTTGATAACACCTCCCAATACCTGTAATTGTTTAAGCAAATAGGTACTCGATACGATAAACTTCATTGATGTTTTTTTATAATCTTAAAGACTTTATTCTATTTACAAATATATCTTAAACCTATTGTTTTCTAAAACAAACTTATTAACAACTTTTAAGTGTATTTCCGCTTTCTCACATAATTGAAACCTAAACCAAACAGCACCAATAACACGAGGGGCAATACAATGGTTATGACTTGCCATTTGGCTTTTTGGGCACTCACTTTTTGAGAATCCAAAAAGGCAATGGTCACATCTTTGGTCCTAATGTTTATAAGTCCGTCATCATTTAAAAGGTAATTGACGGCATTTTCCAAAAACTCTTTATTGCCAAAGCTCTGCCCCGTCCAGCGGTCAAATCCCAATTCCTGGGGCTGGTTTCCAACGACATCATTTTTAATGACATCACCATCGGCAACCACAATCATTTTGGTGGGAACACTTGTGTCTTTTTCTTCAGAAAGCTTAAAAGGTTTTATACGGTTATTGTAAACCGATGTGAACTCGCCTTCCAACAGAACAGCAAGGGTTTGCGGGCCTTTGTTGAAGGCTTTTGGATTGGGTTCCTGCGTCACCACATCCAGACTGATGTCTTCTGGAACGCCTTCCAGTTTTGAAAGTTCCGAACTTCGCAATAAAATGGTTTTTTTAACACCATTTTTCAAGGTATCCATTTGACTTGCGAAATCAAATTTTACCAAGTTAAGATTTTTGGTAACGGGATGGTTCGGATTACTTGCCGCCAATGGTGAATATTGCCACTGAATAGGCTGAAATTGCGCATTGCTGCCTTCTCCAATGGCCAAGGTAATGGGAGCGGAGTACATATCACTTACGATGACAGGGTTGATTCTAATTCCATATTTAAAGAAAAAATCGGTGAGGTTCAA
>DASWKU010000130.1:0-9252 GCA_036396455.1 Flavobacteriaceae bacterium | reverse complement strand
CCATAGTTGTACTCCAAAGCCAATTCTACAGCCTCTTGTGTGGTGAGTATATTTTGTGCTTCAACCTTAATCAAAAAGAACAGGAAAAAACAGGGTACCAAACATTTAATATTCATAGCCTTCATTCAGTTCTTTTATTGCACGTTCAACCTCTTCCTTTTTGACCGATTGTCCGGTTATTAACCATTTTAAATTTACCTTGACACTGTTGGTAAACGACAATAATATGGGCAAGAACACCAAAGTCAGAATAGTTGCCATAAAAATACCATAGGCTATTGAAATGGCCATAGGCTGTAAAAATTGTGCTGCCCTGCTTTTTTCCAATAGCAAGGGCGCTATTCCCGCAATGGTCGTTAATGATGTTAAAAAAATTGGTCTAAATCTATTTCTGCTGGCTTCTTGTAAAGCCTCGTTAAAAGGCAAGCCCGAGATCAATAGCGTATTGAATTTCCCTATCAGGACCAAGCCATCGTTGACCATGATCCCAATTAATGCAATAATTCCCAACATGGACGAAATGTTAATTGGAAAATCATGGATCCAATGTCCCCATGCCACGGCTATAACACTAAAGGGTATCATAAGAATTAAAAGAAATGGTTGACTATAACTTCTAAAGGTAAAGGCGATAACAACATAAATCAGGAAGATTACTACCGGAACTGTTGTTTTAGCCGATTTTAAAAGCTTGTTGGCCTCTCTATTTTGACCTTCGTAAGATGCCTTGATGGTTGGATATTTTGACAAAATATCGGGCATGACATCCTCTCGGATATTCGACAAAATTTCGGTTGGGCTGTCCTTGGTATTTGCAAGATCGGCATTGACCTGTATTTCTCTCAATCCATCCAAATGCCTAATACTTTCTTCGCCCCTTTTTATTTCATAGGTCGCAATTTCTCCAAATGGAACTCTTTGCCCGCTTGGGGTAATGATTCGCATATCGTCAAGATCATTTATGGATTCCCTATTGGTACGGTCATAACGCACCCAAACCCTAATTTCATCTTGGCCTCTTTGAAAACGCTGTGCCTGTAGCCCAAAAAAACCAGAGCGCACTTGGGCCATGACATCCCTAAGGTTTAATCCCAATGCATAGGCCGATGGCTTTAATTCAATGTTCAATTCCTTGATCCCTTCAGGATCTGTATCCGTTATATCTGCCAATTGAACATTGCCCTCAAGTTTTGATCTTAATTCGTCAGTAGCGGCTTTTAATTCATCGGTATTATAGCCTAGCAATGAAATGGAAATTGGACTGCCACCAAAATTACGCCCCGATCCAAAGGTCAATAATTCCACTCCATAAACCTCGCCTACTTCTTTACGTATGGCATTGGTAATTTCAGGAGATGAAAAATCCCTATCCACACCAGGTAATAAATTAACACTTAAGTTCGCTTTATTGTTTCCAGGGCCAACGTTTTTTACAATATTTTGGACTACTTGCAAATTATCCGTTTGTTTATTTGTATAAATGCCATTAACACGCCAAGATGCAGCTTCAACCATGGAAATAATGGAGTCGGTTACCTTTGGGTTTGTTCCTTCGGGCATCACTAAAGTTATACTGACACGATCACTATCCAGATTGGGAAAAAACGCGCTCTTTATAATATCGGCTTGAAAAGCTCCATAAGTTAAAATCATAATTCCCAAGAAAATTGAAAACGTAATAAAGCGCTGTTTTAGAGCAAACTTAAGAACAGGACTGTACAATGTATCTCTTAAATATCTCATAAATCGATCCCCATATTCATTGTATTTACGCAAAATCAAAAAGATTCTATCGATGCCTTTAGATCTCTTTTTTTCTTTGTTTGTGACTTTGACCAGTGCTTTGGAATGTGCAATATGTGCAGGAAGAATTAGAAGAGCCTCAATCAAAGAAACCAAAAGTGTCAAAATAACAATGATAGATACCTCACTAAAAATATCCCCGATACGGCCTTCTAAAAACAGAATCGTTGAAAATGCCAAAACCGTTGTTATAACTGCCGAAACAATTGCGGGCAAGACTTCAATAGTACCATCTATGGCGGCTTGAATTCGAGGTTTTCCTTTTTCGTAATGTTGATAAATATTCTCTGCGATCACAATACCATCATCAACTAAAATACCTACGACAATGATCATTCCAAATAAAGAAACCAAATTAATGGTAATATTGAAATACGCAGCAAAAATGAACATTCCCAAAAATGAAATTGGAATCCCAATGGCCACCCAATATGCCAAACGTGTATTAAGGAATAGGGATAAAAAAATCAGCACCAACACCATACCCATGGTACCGTTTTTTAACAATATAAATTTTCTTGTATTTAAGTTAATGGCATTATCATTAACAACATCTATTTTAACTCCTGTATATTTTTGATTGAACTCATCAATGTATGTGTTCACTTTTTCAGCAGCGCCCAATAAATCTTCATTGTTGGTATTTGTAATTTCAACATTTACGGAAGCATTACCATTAAAATAAGATGCATTTGGAGTTTCAGAAAACCGATCTCTAATTGTTGCTACATCCTGTAAAAGAACAATGGTCCCATCTTCTTTTGCCATTACCGGAAGATGATTCAATTCCACACCGTAGTAGGAACGACTGTTGGCCCTAATCAAGTAGTCCTCGGCCTCAGTTTTAATATTTCCTCCAGTTGTAAGGATATTGGCTTGGGAAACCGCCGAAGCGACTTCTGAAAAGCTAAGATCATAAGCTAAAAGATCATCTTCTCTAACGGCTATTTCGATTTCCTCTTCAGGATAACCAGAGACATTGATCTGGGAAATGCCTTCCATTTCGCGAAGGTCATTTTCAATTTGCCGACCAATCTGCTTTAGAGTCGTTAAGTCAACCCCTTCCCCACTAATCGCAAACGTAATGGTTTGCCTAAAAATCTCTTGTTTTGAGACTACAAGTGGTTCCATACCCGTTGGGAAATTTGGAACTCTATCCACGGCATTCTTGACTTCGGCCAACATGGCATTGATATCTTCGTCCGTTCCAATTTCTATTGCAATATTACCTCCATTTTCCCTTGCCGTGGACGTTACCCTATCAATGCCCTTAAGACCCTTTAAATTATCTTCAATCTTTAAGACTACCCCTTCTTCAATCTCCTGTGGAGCTGCTCCCGGATATGTGATATTGATACTTATGTTTGTTGGATCCTGTAACGGTAGATACGACGACTTTAATTGAAGTGCGCCAAAAACTCCAAACAGTAGAAAGCCCAAAAGCAAAACATTAACTGCAACGCCGTATTTGATGAAATATGAAATTAACCGTCTCATGTTAATTGACCGTTTCTTTTATTTGGTCACTTTTAGTAGAGTCTCCATCTTTGATAACCTTTACCAACATTCCCGAATATGCTCCTGGGAGAGGTCTAGATAATATTTGTGTGTCATCTGGAACATCTTTAATCACCACATCGTTGGGAGAAAAATAAACAGGCCTGACCTTAATGACATCGAGAACACTATCCCTTAAAATGAATATTTCGGAATTGTTGACCAATAATTTTCTTGAAATTTTTATGGCGTTTGGTTCGTCTTTGGCCTCCAATTGAGCTTCAAGATACATGCCCTCTTTTAAATTATCCGCTTTGACCTCAACAAACACTTTTACGGTTTGTGTGGCCTGGTCTATTTTCCCATTGATCCTGATCACATGACCGACATAGGCATCATTTCCTTCCAGGGTCTTTAATTCAACCGATTCTCCAATCTGCAATAAATCCCCAAAGGATTTACCTATTGCCAATTCCAATTCGTAAACTGAAGTGTCAATGAATTCCCCTAATTTTTGCCCCGTACGTATCAATGTCCCTTTGGTTACCAAAGCTTCTGTCAAGACTCCATTAAAAGGGGCAGAAATACTGTATTTGGATAAACGTTGTTCTAAATTTTTTACGTTATAGAAGGAAGACAAAATCCCACGTCCTGTGATAAAGTAATTCACTTTTTCATCCTGCATTTCAGGTAATGAAGCAATTGGTTTATCCATACTGAAATTCTTCAAATAACTTTCCCAAAGAGGAAAATAATCTGGGAAATCCAATCTCAAATCAGGGATTATTGAGGTTATTGAATTGTAGAGATTACTTTTTGCTGATTGTACAGAAGCATAATATTCACTTGAATTGATGCTTAGGAGTGTTTCTCCCCTTTTAAAGACTTGACCTGCTTTAAAATCATGTGTACTATATTGAAAAACGCCTTGAACTTCTGCATATAATTCTAGTCGGTTTTTTGCAACCAAATTTCCATTTGTTGGAATGGTAATTGGGACCGTAGTATTTTTGACAGTTTCCACAAAAACAGCCTTTATCACCTTATCGACCTTGGGCTCTGGTTTGGTGCTGTTTTTTACAATAAAATAAGCTCCAAATATGGCTCCCACTATAATCACAATGCCAATACCTGAAAGTATTAATTTTCGCATTTTATGACGGTTTAAAGTAAATAGACTACAAAGCTATTGGTAAGTTTAATGGGATTATGTTAAAAAAAACTTAAAAGAAATTTGATTTAAGTTAGTCGTTCCAATTCTTCCTGAATGGTTTCCCATTCAGACATTAAGATTTTCAAATTGTCTTTTTTGGTTTGGTAGATATCAAAAAACTTTGGGTCTGAAACCACTTTAACATAGTTTGTAGCCAGTTCAACGTCTATGGATTTGATTTCTTTCTCAAGGGCACTGATTTTGGACTCAATACTACTCAATTTGTTGTTCAAGGATTTCAGTTTTTTTTGCTCTTCGAAAGATTGCTTATTGCTTTCTTTAGGCTGTTGTTTGATTACATTTCGTTTTTCAACCTCTCTTAAACTTTCGACATTGCGCTGTTCCAGATAATAATCAATATCACCCAAATATTCTTTTAGTTTATGGTCCTTAAACTCATAAACCTTGTTGGTCAAACCTTGTAGAAAATCCCTGTCGTGGGATACCAAAATAAGAGTGCCTTCAAACTTTTTTAGGGCTTCTTTCAATACGTTTTTGGATTTGATGTCCAAATGGTTTGTAGGCTCATCCATGACCAAAACATTAAACGGCTGTAGCAATAATTTAGCTAGAGCCAATCGGTTGCGTTCCCCTCCAGAAAGCACTCGCACATATTTATCCACTTCATCCCCTCTAAACAAAAATGCGCCGAGAATGTCCCTTACCTTACTTCGGTTTTTCTCGTTGGCTGCATCAACCATGGTATCCAAAACCGTTTTGCTACCATCAAGATATTCGGCCTGATTTTGGGCGAAATAACCTATTTGTACATTATGTCCAATCTTGAGGTGTCCTTCATGTTTCAATTCTTGAACAATGATTTTTGCCAAAGTCGATTTTCCTTGTCCATTTTGGCCCACAAAAGCCGTTTTACTATCACGCTCAATCAATAAATCGATATTTTTAAGCACTTGTAAATCACCATAATTTTTTGAAATGCGGTGCGCTTCAATGACCACTTTTCCTGGAATTATTGAAACCGGAAAATTTAGTGACATCGTGCTATTGTCGTCTTCATCAACTTCAATACGATCAATTCTGTCGAGCTTTTTAATTAACGATTGCGCCATGGACGCTTTGGACGCTTTTGCCCTAAACTTTTCAATAAGCTTTTCAGTCTGTTCAATTTGCTTTGCCTGATTTTTTTGAGCCGCCAATTGCTGTTCCTTAATTTCATTTCTTAAGATCAAAAATTTAGAATAGGGCTTATTGTAATCATAGATTCTTCCCAATGAAATTTCGATGGTACGGTTGGTCACATTATCCAAAAACATTTTGTCGTGGGAAACAATTACCACAGCACCATTGTAATTTTTCAGAAAATTTTCCAACCATATAATGGACTCAAGATCCAAATGGTTGGTTGGCTCATCCAAAAGTAAAATGTCATTATTTTGAAGAAGAAGTTTGGCCAGTTCGATACGCATACGCCAACCTCCTGAAAAGGTATCGGTCAACTTATTGAAATCTTCTCTTTTGAAGCCTAGGCCTTGCAAGATTTTTTCGGTTTCACCTTGATAATTGTAACCTCCTAAAATCTCATATTGATGTTGAATCTCATTTAAATCGATCATCAATTGATGATATCCGTCACTTTCATAGTCTGTACGTTCTACCAATTGATGGTTAATGCCGTCAATTTTGGACTCAAGCTTTATAATGTCTTGAAAAGCTTGATAAGCTTCTTCCAAAACGGTTCTTCCAAAAACAAAATCGATATCCTGTTTTAAAAACCCAATGCTTAAATTTTTGTCTGCAGCAATTTGACCGGAATCTGGTTCCAACTCTTTCGAAAGTATTTTGAGCAAGGTTGATTTTCCTGCACCATTCTTGCCAATCAAGCCAATACGATCCCCAGAACTTAATTTAAATGCAATCTCTTCGAATAAATAGTCGCCTTGAAAAGAAATGGAAAGATTGTGAATGTTTAGCATTTTGTGACTTATGTTACAGGCAAATTAATTATTTAAGTTACTTTTGCCCCGAATTTTAAAAGTGCAAAAGTAAACAATATCCATGATAAAAAAAGGAACTAAACTCTATAGTATCATTTATGGTGCTTGCCCAAAGTGTCATGAAGAGTCCATGTACATGACCAAAAATCCTTATGTGTTAACAGATACCTTAAAAATTCATCATCATTGTTCTCACTGCAATACGAAATACAGACTTGAACCTTCCTTTTTTTATGGATCTATGTATGTGAGTTATGGTGTGGGGATTGCTTTTGCAGTTGCTGCTTTTGTTATCAGTTATTTGATTTTAGATAGCAGCTTAAACATCACTTTTTTATCCATTATTGGCACCTTGGTAGTTTTTGCGCCTATAATCATGCGCCTTTCCAGAAATATCTGGATCAACTTATTTATACATTACGACAAATCTTTGGTTAAAAAATAGGAACTCCTAAAAGACACCTCCCTAACCCTCCTCAAGGAGGGAAGAGAACCTTCTGATATCTATTTCTTTATCCAACGGCACATTATTCTCTATAAAGTCAAAAAGTTGCTCAGCAACATAAGGGGCATTCAAGACACCCCGTGTTCCCAAACCATTTAGAACAAACAGATTTTTGTATTTTGAATGTACACCTACCAAAGGCCTTCTATCTTTAACGGTGGGCCTAATTCCTGCCACTTGGCCAATCACTTCATATTTGCAGGAAATGATTGTTTTGAGTTTGTTTTCAAGTTCTTTCCTGCCTTCTTCAGTAATGGCGTTTGTTTGATCTTCCCAATTATAGGTTGCGCCAACCGAATACAGGTTGTTTCCTAATGGCACCATAAATACAGAAGACTTTAGAATGAAATCGATTTTCAATCCTGGAGATTTAATTATGATCAATTCTCCCTTGGCAACATTTAGGGGAAGTTTCTTAAAATAAGGGTTGTTAACAACACCAAATCCTTCAGCAAATACAATATGTTTGGCAGTCATATCTTTATATCCAGCGAAATCATCATGAAATACTAATTCATTGAAATCAAACTGTTCTCTCTTTAGCATGCTACACTCATCCAAATAGTTTCGATAGTTGACCACAAGTGCATTGGTGTCAATCCTTCCGGTTTGAAGCACTTCGCCAAAACCGTAAGGTGCATTTATTTTAGGGTTTGAATTTGTTATGATATCAATGGACAGATAATTTACTAAAGATGGTTTGTCAGCAGTTGAAAACCATTGGTTTTGTTCTTCAATTGAAGAAAATTTTCTATAAACTGGAATCTTATAATCTAATTTGATCTTAAGGAAATCTTCCAATGCTTTATATCTTGGAAGTGCAAGGCTTAATAATTCTTTAGCTTTCCACACCTTGGTAAATCGTTTTAAAACAACTGGGTTGTACAAACCAACAGCCACCGATGAAGACTGTTGGGAAGCATCGTCAAAGACTAAAAATGACTTGTTATTAGCTCTTAATTGTTCACAAAACGCAATTCCTGCCAAACCGCAACCAACAATAATGTAATCCACTTTTTTCATTGTTGCAAAAATAGAATAAATTATAATGGGTTAAAGGCTTCTGAGATTTGACCAATATCAATAAATAAAAAACGCCCATTATTAAATGAGCGTTTTATTATCAATTAGGGTCTATTAGTAGGACCACATATCCTGTTCAAAATTACGAATCTTTTCTTTGATTCGGTCAGATTCCAAGAGTTGCATTAAGGCATTATCGGCAACATATTCGTTAACTTGTCTGTCGCCATATACATTTTCTTCTTTGTACATATAACCATTAAACCGTCTGGAATTTAGCAAGTGGTCAAACGACACTGCCATGGCACTATTCTTATCATTAAATGATTTGGCTTCATGCAACACTTCCCTTACTTCTGGAAAGAAAACCCAAAACAGCGCAATAGGTTGTTTGTTGGCCTCATCCTCTGAATCAATAAAGTTAACATCAGGGGCAGCCGGGGCCAATCCTAAAAGTCTGTATCTCAATTCACCTAGACGTTTGTCAAAATACCATAAACCTTTTATAAAGTATGCACTGATATCATAAGCTTGAATATCTCTTTTGATAATATATTCAGGATCAACAAAACCTTCGGCATTAAATTGTTCGATACCGATGTCCAAAGTGTCAATTTTTGACATTCTTGGTCCAAGGTCTTTTACCGTTAACTTTGTTGTAAAGTAAGAGTCATCATACATGTTCTCTATCCTTCCATCATTTACTGCTTTCACCAATACATCAAACAGTGAACGTCGGTTAGTGCCAATGTTATTGGTATCCACAGGAAAATAGAAAGGGAAATTGGCACGTTCGTCAAGTACAACTTTTTCCCAAGTCATCTTAGAAAACAAGATGTCCCTATCATCAACATATCCATATTCCAATGGTTTATCGTTATCCAAAGCTAATTGGGCTTCAGTTTTAACACCAATCTCTTCTGGTTTTTTTGCGTTAAGTATATTTGCCTGGGCAAACGAACCTGTGATTACAAAAACTCCTGCAAGGGTCAATAAAAAACTTTTTAATTTCATCTTATTACATTTATTATTTGGGGCAAAGCCTTTTTTTATACGTTAACGTCCCTTATTAAAACAAAACTATATTAGTTGGACAATTCCACAAATACAGGAGATACTCCCTTCAGTTTGTAGGATGTGTTATTTTTAATTTGTGCTTTAATATCAAAGATCTGAATTCCATCACCACGTCTTGCTTTACGCAAAGCTGATTTTGCTTGGTCATTTAATTTGGTTCCATTAACCTCAACCGATGG
>DASWKU010000129.1:0-1747 GCA_036396455.1 Flavobacteriaceae bacterium | reverse complement strand
GGCAACTGTTCCAACACTTTATAATGCGGCCAACCATCCTCATCAACATAATCAAATTCGTAATACCCATAAGGCGACAACAACTTACAAATCGCGACATGCATTAGATCCAATTTGTGATCCTTTTTAAAGGTTGTGTGTAATTGCCCCAGCTCCTGAACGCCTATAAGATAAATAATGGCATCCAAATCCAAGCGTTCACCGTCGGCAAATTTAGCGGATAGCTTTTCCACTACCAATTCCCAACGTTGTTTTAATTGTTCGTCCCTTGACATAATAAATTTAAAATGACAAAGTTAATAAACCAAAGTGTGACAATTATTTTATATTTGTTTAAATCTTGCGTATATGACTGTTTTGGATATTATAATTTTGGTCCTTTTGTTTTTTGGGCTTTTCAATGGACTTAGGAATGGACTTTTTGTTGAAGTGGCTTCCCTTGTGGCTTTGATTGCAGGTGTGTATGGCGCTATACATTTTAGTGATTTTGCGGCCGATTTTTTAATGGGCAAAGTGGATTGGAACGAAAAGACCGTAAATATCACTGCCTTTATCATCACTTTTGTGGTTATTGTCTTGCTCATTGCTTTGGCTGGAAAGGCCTTGACCAAATTGGCAGATTTTGCGGCTTTGGGCATTTTGAACAAATTGTTAGGCGGAATCTTTGGGCTTTTAAAGATGGCCGTAATCTTAAGTGTCGTCTTGATTATTTTTGACAGCCTAAACAAAACCTTGCCTTTTACCGATAAGGAAGACCTTGAAGACTCCATGCTTTATAATCCCATAAAATCTGTGGTCCCCACTATTTTTCCAATAATTTTGGAGAAGAAATCAAATGTTGAAGATAAGGACGATTCTGAAAGTGAAGTATAAGTGTTTACATAACTTGTTGTAGCACATTCAATATCATTGAGATTTTTGTAGATATGAAGTACACTCAAATTAGAGAAAATGGAATGACAATTGTTGTTAAAGGATCTAAATGGGTAAGTTTCGAACATTTTCCAATTACAGATGACTTAAAAGTGGAGAGGAAATTATTCTTTGAAAATATCAAATCAAAAGAATACTACTTCTATAAGAATTGTGACACCACAAATCCAATAAATCCTATAATAACGAAACTTCATGGACCATATTTGATAGAAGATATCTCATTTGAAGATTATAGCTTGATAGATGAAGCAAAAGCAAAAAAACTATTTTTTGGAGTTTTAGGTGACCCAATGTTTTACGAGGAACAGCCATTTGGTCTAGAATTTATCAATGAAGCTTTTGTTCATTTTAGCTCAAACCTTGAAAAATCAAATATAATCTATTGGTTAAACAGGAAGTTCACTCCAAAAGACAGCTATAACTCTATATATGGATTTTGGGCAGAGTTTATTTTTGTTGGCGAAAAAGATTTAAAACTAATAACTTTTGGTGAGGATTAACATGCTACAACAGCGATTATAATTCATTGTTTCTAAATTTCCTTTCGGAAATCCCTAATACCTTTACCAGTTCAGATTTTTAATCCAAATGGTAAATCTCCATGATATTCTTGAGAATATTATCAAAGTCTATTTTTAAGTCAATCAGCTTTCCGGTATGCACATCAAAAACCCAACCATGGACTTTTAAACCTCGGCCCCTAGATGCTTTTTGAACAGCTGCAGTTTTAATAAGATTGACACACTGTTCCTGAACGTTCAGTTCAACCAAACGTTCATATTTTTTGTTTTCATCTTCAATGGCATTCAAT
>DASWKU010000128.1:0-6157 GCA_036396455.1 Flavobacteriaceae bacterium | reverse complement strand
GAATGGTTTTTTTAGCGATTTAAACAATCTATTGCTTTAGGTTTCATTCATCATATATATTATTTATAGTGCCAACCCAACAGTCCTCAAAAATGTATTTGAAAACAGTCCCTGCATCTCCTGCGACAGCAATGCCTGCCTTTGTTGCTTCCATTGGTTTGCCTTATTGCCATACATATAATCCACCAAACCGGGGAATGCCCAATCGCTATTTTTGCCCCAATGCAAGGTAAACGGGATGTTGTTTTGCTGCAAAACTTCAATCATCCGCTTGGAAAACTCCTCCAAGCCCATGATCTTATTTGTTTTTTTCCAAAGTACGCCATCAATTTCCAACACACAGGTAATGGGAAATTTGGTAAAGGCCAAGGTAGCCTCGGACTGTTTTACAAAACGCATGGCAAAGATGCCCGGAATTGGGCCCTCATCACGGGTGAGCTTACCAAGCAATTCCATGGCCTTGGGCCCATCGTTATGATCCATCCCGAATGAACAGGCAAAGGCAGGGCCTTGATACGGCGCATCCCAGAAGATCTCTTTTAACATGCCCGTGGTTTCTTCGTCAACCTTGGGCAGTATGGTGTTGCGCAAACTTTCCACCAGCTTTGGAATGGCCTTTGGGAAATTTTCTGCCAGCTTGACAAACAGATAGATCAAATCCCTATATATGGATTGCTTTATGATCGGGAACGGATCAGGATACGGCACTTGATAGGTTTTTTTATACATGAGTTCCACCACACAATCGGGATCATCGCTATATTGGTTGATGAAAATTTTATAATGGTACGGCCTATTGCCTTTGCCATTGGCATCCGTTTCTCCCGGAATGATGAACGGTGCATTTGCAAAATCCATGGTTTTTGCCAAGTCAAAGGCCACAGTTTTCGGAATTGTTTTTACGTAGCGTTTCAACAAAAACAGGGGTTCGGCTTCTATGACCACCCCGTGGATGAACCCAAAAGCTCCCAATCCCACCAAAGCAGCATGAAACAGTTCATCATTCCTGATGACCCTAGCGTTCAAGGTTTGGGCAAAACCGTCGCTCAAGGCGGGTTTGGAATGGGGCTCAAGGTAGATGATGTCTTCTGGATTTGGGCCAATGATGAGATTTAAGCCCACCACATAATCCTGGACTGCCCCGGCATCGAGTCCCGAACCATGTACCCCTGTAGAAATACAACCGGCTATGGTCTGGCCATTGCTGGCCCCACTGGCTTTAAGGGATTTGCCGTGTTTGGCCAACACTTCGGATAGTTCCTTGATGGTGGATCCACATTCAAACAGAAATAGATTGGAAGGGTCGTAAGCCGTATTGGGATGGCAATCGTTGGCTTGAACGGGCATTGAGATATTCATAAACCCATTGAAGTGCATCTCGTCTTTATGACTGGCAATGTTGTTCATGGACCAAGCGGAACCATAGGCTCGAAATCCGTGTCCTGCTGCATGGGATGCCTTTATTAAACGCTGGATATCGTGTGCAGCATCGTTGTAGCGATCCAGTTTGTTGGGCATACTTGCCTCACTTTCCAATTTGGTCTGATGGAGGATCTTTAGTGGAAAAGGGCCATTGTTATGCAAGGTATCCCAGTCCGTTCTCGGCATTGATTTAGTTGTTGCCATACGATCTAATTGCTTGGTTTTTCACAGACATACTTTATTTTGACCTTTCGTTTTTTTCCCAACGTAATGGCACTTAACAGGACCCCTCCAAAGGTGTTGCGATATTCAATAATATTCAGTTTTCCCGATTCGCAAGCTTCCTTTTCCTTTATGAGATAGGTAAAATCTTTGGACGTCAGTTTAATGCCGATCACGGTGTCCAACTCCACAACAGCCATACCCCGATAATAATCTTCCCTATCTGAAAATGGGTCTGGTTGCGGTGTTCCATTAACGTTGCGCAAACGCACTGAATAACAAGATGTTATAAGGCAACATATAAAGGTAATTAATACGTACTTCAAGACTTTCATTTTTAACGGATTTAGTGTTGTACCAGTTTTTCCCTCACCGCTTGCAATCTTTTCAGTTCGTTATCCAAACGGGTTATTTGATTCCTTAACTCTTCCAGTTTGTTTAGGGAGGTCTTAAGCTCATAGTCGTAATTTCGTGTTTTGGTCTGTATTACACTATTTTGAGCTTCTTTCACTTTGAGTTCCAAATCCTTAATAATGGTGACGTACTGCTCTTGATCCTTTAACAGCAACTCCTTTTGTTGCTGAATGGTATTGATTTGTTGCGTGATGGAATCCCTATAATTCCTGTCCGGATTTTGAATGACTTGCTTTGAGATATAAAGTTTCCTATTATTAATTTTTACAACGGAGTCTTCCGCAAGGTTCGGGACCCGCGACTCATTGGGTTTTGTCGTGTCGATCACTATTTTGTTTATAAAGGAATCCCCTTTTGGGAAAATAGAATCGGTTTTTTCTATGTTGGCATCAACCGATTCCGCAGCCATTTTTATTTCGGACTGGGTCCTACTGAAAACCGCTTGATCATAGAGGGTATATACAATGGTTGCCACCAAGAGGATCCCAATGATGATCTTAATCCCAAACCCAGATTTCTTATGTTTGGCAACACTTGGTCTAATAAAAATCACGATGCCTATTATTGTAAGGACTACAATAAATGGCAATAAAATATTTGACGATATCATGGTTCAGGGCTTTGGGTTTTGGGTTCTTTCTGTAACATGGCTATCAACGTGCCGCTCCAGGTCAATCCTGTAAAAATTGCCTTTCCAGCATCTTGTGGGTCGATTAAATACAGTCCAAGGACTGCTCCAATTAAAGGTAAAAGCACAAAATCCAGTCGAAAATAAAAAGCCTCGCTTTTTCCTGGAATTACCTTTTCAAAAAAAGGAAGAGTGCGCTTAAATTCAGGTTTATACAAGGACAGGATGTGCCCTATGATAGAACCAAACCAAGTGATGAAAAAAATGTTTATCATTCGTTGAATATTTAAATTATTAAAATTATGGCCAAAAGGCACAGCAACTTAATACACGTCAGATAGTGTCAACAAATTAATTATGGGGAGAATTTTAATAAAAGTACAAAATTATTATAACACCGTAAAATGATGCCCTAAAACATATTAACATTTTTATCTAAAGCTTAATTTGGTAGCCTGTATGCGCTGATGTGGCTCTTGATAAAAAATAGAATTGCCCACAAGCCCAGTTGGTGATCCAACACTTATTCCCATACCTACTAAAACCCTAATGTTGTACTGTTTGAAATGAGGCATGAAAATATTTGCGGTTACAACTACATGAACTGCCATAATATTAAATAACCTGAGTTCGATTATTCAATATGCAAGTATATCATTGTGAATCAATTAAATATGTGTTTATTAGCTCTTATTCACTTTGCGGCTCTGCGTCTTTGCGAGAAAAATATCACGCAAAGTCGCCAAGAACGCCAAGAATTTATATTTTAAATCAAAACTAAATGAATATCAACACCTTAACAATCGAACTCACGTTAAATAGCAAAAAGCTCCCGAAAACCGGGAGCTTAAATTGAGTTAGTCATTGTTGAATGTTTCTTTTTAGCGATTTAAAAAATCATTTACTTTATGTTTCATTCAAAGTTTTTGATTTTTAAAGTTACGTACATCTTGCGGCATTTTAAACATCATTTTTATCTGATTGTTGTGCTATTTTAACATATGGTATGGATTAGCTGCCTTCAGTTCGACTACGCTCACTGACCACGAAGGAATGACAAAAGATTCTATTTAGGAGATTGCACCAAAACGTTTGTGAATATGCCTTAAGGTGTATTTTTAAATAAGGAAAGGCATGTTATGCTTCTATTATTCTTTTATAAAAAAAAAGGCATCCCAATGTTCCGTTCCCGATAACTATCGGGAGAACAAAGGAATGCTTTCATAATAACAAAAAACTCGTTTGCTATTTAAATGTTTGTGTTTTGAGCAGTCTTTTATGGTGTAGGCAATAATTCTATGGTTCCTGCATCAGCAACTTCTCCAGCCGTGACCACAATGTCATCAGAGACATAGTCTTGATATCCATCTTGTGTAATCTTTAATTTATAGCTTCCTGCATCCAGCCCTTGAATTAAAAAATTTCCATTTTCATCAGTCAATGAATCTGTAACCAAGATGTCGTCAGGAGTATAGACCATGATGGTAACATCTTGTTTTGCGGTTTCAACCCCTTCAACAGTTTCAATAACGTTACCACTTATAGAACCAGAATTTACTTCTGCATTCACCCTGATAACTGGTTTTAAATTGTACATGCCCGTAGTGCCTGCCTCCACAACTGACTCTTGGACCACCCAATCCAAAATAAAAGTATATGTGAAGCCTGGTTCCAACTCTTCATTCAAATTTAATTTTAAACCAGATTGCAGGGCGCTAGGAGTATCCAGATGTATTAAATTGTCGTCACCTTCAATCTTAAGCGTGTTATTGTCGCTTAATACAAGTCTTATTTGTTTTAGCATCCCTGAAGGAATAATCTGGTCTGCCAACAAAAGACTGTTCCCTGCGATCAGTTCGGTTAAATCCACATTGATGGGATAACCACTTGCAGGGGTAAAACTTACCCATCCATCTTCGCTGTCTGTAGTGTTGTATTGAATGTCAATAATTTCTACATTAACTTCGGAATAATCACCGGGGGCATCCACTAATTTTAATTGGACTCTTGCAGTGTTTTCATTATCATCACTGCAACTTTGTGGAATCATACATAATAAAAAAATAGCAACAATAGCTGCCAATGCCTTTAAACGTTTTAAATTCATAGCCTTCTTTTTAGTTAAACATTAATTGTTTAACGTCCATTTTATAAATTTGGATGTCCGATCTTGATCATTTAACATTTTTTTCGTTGAATGGCCTATTTATTTAACGTTCACTTGTTTTCTTTAACAATTAAAAAAAAACAATCTTCTATCATGAAGTATCATCTGGAGAAGAAAGGAAAGCTTTTCATTGGAATGCCAAATCTATCTGGTAATACTACATCCTAGAATTCTATCGGAATAACACAACTTATAAATCTTGCCAAAAAAAGCTCCTACTTTTGTTGAAGCCGTTTAGCTCCCGATAGCTAATCGGGACTTGCGGTCTGAAATTAGTCTATTTACGTAAAAAGTTTAATTTCAAATCATTAGTCATTTAGGATAGATTATTTGCATAAATTTATAACATAAACCAGTAATTAATAGGACTTGATTAAAATTCTAGTTAAATATAAGTTTTTGTTCTTACTCCTTGTAATTATTATTACTGGTTTTGGCTTGTTTAACTTAAATTCAATTGTAGTCAAAACAAATTTTTTTCAATTTCTTCCAGACAACGATCCTGAATATGATTTTTATAAACAAATTAAGTTAGAAATCAAGGATGACGAATCTTTACTCATTATTGGTGTTCGAAATGAAGAATCGATTTTCAATAAAAGCTTTATAAAAAGAGTTCAAAATTTTACAGATAGTTTATCCCAAATAACTGAATTTAAGGATGTAAAAGGGATTACAAATTTATCTTTTCCTATGAATTCCTTATTTGGACTCATTGATGTCCCCTATTTGGAAATTAAGGATGGTGTGGATATCAAATCATACCAAAATAAAATTGCTAAAGATTTTGAAATAACACAAAATTTTGTAAATCCCGAAGGAACAATTTTATTTGTATGGATTGAAATTGAATCAGGCTTGGATAACTTACAAGTTGAAAGTGTCTTAAATAAAATAGATGAAATTAGAGGTGAATTTCCAGAATTGGAAACTTATTTATGGGGTAAAAAGTATATGGAATTCTCTTTAAGCAAAATAATGGCAAATGAGGTCAAGGATTTTGTTATTTGGATTCTCTTCTTTTTACTAATCGCCTTATCAGTCATTTTTCGTAACCCAAAAGCAATTATTTGTTCTCTTTTACTTGTATTCATATCCATTATTATTTTTTCAGGTGGAATGGCTTATCTAAAGAGGCCTTTTGGAATGATGTCGAATTTATTTCCAACCATAATACTTATTGTTGGAATTTCTGATATGATACATTTGTCTATTAAATACAATGTGGAGAGAAGTAAAGGTAAGATGAACAATGAGGCCGTTTACAATACAATTAATGAAATTGGCTGGGCCATTTTTATAAC
>DASWKU010000127.1:0-4086 GCA_036396455.1 Flavobacteriaceae bacterium | reverse complement strand
TACCGCCAAAGGAAGCACAAATGTCAGGAAAGTAAACGTAACAAAGCCACTCTTAAAAAAACTCAAAAACCATCCCTGACCATAAAATCGTTTAATGGCCAAAAAGAGGTAAAAATAAGTGGACAGCATAACCAAGGTTGTAATCCAGTCTGGAAAATCTTCCCATATTAAATTGGCAAGTACCAAAATACTAAACACAGTGAACAAGAACGAAAAGAAATAAAAACCGAACACCAAATGATGGGAAAAACGTCCTTTTCTGAAATAAAAAATCTTTAGTATAAATGCAAAAATTGGCAATAAAAAGAACATGGCCAAAGGTATACTGTCATAAAAAGTTTGCAAAATAGAACCTAATCCTCTGTCCTTATAAAATTTAAGCATCTGCTTATAGATTTTACGTGTAAAAAACCCAGCATCATCACTCATTCCCATGGCTTTATAAATGTCATTTTCAGGTGCGTCTATGGCGATAAGAGAATCGATCTCTTTTTCATTAAAGTCAAAATTCAAAAAATTATTTGTCTCCACATTTTTATTTTCAGCCTTTATAATTGAATCCAACATTTTGATGTCCTCTTCTTTCATTCCAGTAGTAATATTATTTTCTTTTAAAGTGACCATTAATTCATCTAACTGCACAGAATCCAAAACTGGTTTTTTTACTTCGAGACTATCTTTAATTTGTTTATTTATATTCGTTTTTTTGAATTGTTGATTCACCTCTTGAACCGTTTCCCTAACATTGAAAGAATACAAAAAGAAAAAAATGACCGATATGAACAGATACATCTGTGCCGGATGTAAAAATAACAAGCGCTTACCTTCCAAAAACTTTTTGGCCAAATAACCAGGTTTAACCATTAAAGGGATAAAGCTTTTGAAAAAACGAGCATCAAACGAAAAATAATTCGCTATGGTATTGTAAAACAACACCCCTAAAGTGAGTTCATCCTTCGCCTTTTGACCACAATGAGGACAAAAGGCAAAACCTTCTTCAAATTCTTTTTCACAATTAGGACATTTAATGGCATGCTTTTCCATAAGGTGTTTGATTAGCGTCATAAATGTAATAAAAATCTAATTCAAATAAATAGGACTTCGATTTCAGTTTAACCTAAAATTTGAATCATAAAGAATTCTAACTGGTTAACTAATTAAAGACTGTCAACATTATTATTCTATAAATCAAATGTTTGCATTTTCTGGCATGCATATTGGTTATTTCATGATAAATAGCGTAAGCCGAAAAGCTAAATGAGTAGGCATCATCTTAAAATCTATAATTATGAAAAAATTATTACTATTGATTGCAGTCATGTTAATGGGCTTAACAACTGTAAACGGACAAAAGATTAGAAAGGGCAAAGATTTTAAAACAGATCGCTATCGCTTTGCAGAACCAATCAGTTTTGTAGAGCGTGGGGTTGAGTTTTTGATCTTTCCAGATGGAAGTTTTGACTTCAACACCAATATTGAAGACACTTATTACAATGCTAATACGTATTATAGAATTTCATCCGCTCGAAAAAGTTCAGTCAATGTCAATTTCGAAGCTCCAAGTACAGTATCAAGAATACACTATTCTGCACCATCATCAAGAGGTGTTTTAATACTTCATGATCGTGATGGCAAAGTTAGACGTATTGGCAATGTGTTCATTAATTATGATAGAGAAGGCCGAATTACTCGTGCTGGTTCTGTGTATATGAAATACCAAAGAGGTAATGGTAATCTTAGACAAGTTGGCGCCTTGATAGTCAACTACAACCATTGGGGTGAAATTGTACACGTTTCTGGTGTAGTAAATTATTATAATGCTCATATCAATTACATTGTAGGAGCAGATCGTTGGGATAATGATCATTATTACTATGATTTTGATCACCATGACGATAATAACTTTTATTACTATAGAAAAGGTGGTGAAGTCAAAAAACAAAAAAAGGTAAAAACAAAACGAAGTTAATTTTTTTGATTAGTGATTTAAAAAGCCCGAAGCGTATTATAAAGCGTTTCGGGTTTTTATATAGAATAAAAGTATAGAATTAAAACTTGATGATTATCAATAACATAAACATCTAAATCATTTTTTGGCACACTGTTTGTTTTATAGTTTATGAATTTAATTTAAAACCTTACAATTATGAAATATTTAGCCTTATTAGTTACAACATTGTTTCTGACAGGAACAACTGTACAAGCAACCACCACAACTTCAACACAACTTAATACAACAAGCTCTTATGTGAGTGGTTATGGCAACTCATTCATATTTGTAGAAGGTGGTATTGAATTTTCAGTGTTCCCAGATGGTCAATTTGATTTTTATATTCCAGACTATGGGCCAAATGTGGGTTTGGGATTTAGTTCACCTAATGTATCCATCAGTTTTAATTCTGGTTATGATTATAGCCCTTATGTACAATATGATGATTTTGGTGCCATCATTCAAATTGAGAATGTCCCAATTTATTACGACTACTATGGTCGAATTATCAGGGCTGGTAATGTAGATATTCGCTATAATAATTATGGCCGTGTGGTTTGGATTGGCGGTCTTCATATCTATTATAATCGCCATAATGTGTTTTCACACTGTTCCGGCTATATAAATGTTTACAACAGATCTTATGTATACAGACCTTGGCACAGATATTATAGGGTACCTTCACGTGATTATTGCGTAGTTTATAACAGGCCTTACAGGCAATATTATGAGCCTGTTAGATATTCATACAATAGACCATATACCAACAATTATAGGCCCCATACTTATAGTTATATTGGCTCAAGACGAACCGTTGCCCAAACTGCAAGACGTACGCAACAATCCTCTATTAGTGAACGATATAGACAAGAAGCAACGCCAAGGCGTGAAAGCCATATAAATGCAAATGTACAGGGTAGAAATTCAAGAATGGAATCTTCTTCAAGAAATACAGATACTCGAAGAAACGTGGTGTCAAATCAAAGAGATAACAAAGTTCGAAATGAACAAAACTACACTCAAAAACGTAGTGTTTCACAAGGACATAAAGTGAATAGTAGAGCCGTTGATAGAGGTCAACATGTTAACAAGAGCACAAATAATGCGATTAGAAAACCAAATGTGCAAAAACAACGTATATCTAGTAACGAGCGTAATAAAAATAACGCTCAACGTGTAACACAAAATAAAAATAGAGAAGCATCGGTTTCAAAATCAAAAAGTTCGAGAGATAACAACAATTCGAAACGTGGTTTGAAACGAAAAAAAGATTAAAAATAAATAATTTTTTGGTTGGTTAGTTGGAAAGTCCCACTTGTAGTATGCCTCAAAGCACCTTGTGGGATTTTCCCGTTTTAATATCTCAAGAATTGGATATCCACTTTAATTCAATCTCAAATATTTTTTTAAAATTGCAGAAATGTCTTCTGAAATATTCATCCTGTAAATAACAATTATGTAAAGGAATCCCATTAAAACAGATTTTAAGGCCATATTCAATACGGGATGGAATGAAAAATCCCAGAAATAAAACCCAAAAGTGCAAATTACGATAAGAATACTCAATTTTAAAGTTTTGTCAGTAAATGGGAGCATATTGAATTTTTGCTTCACAAATATAATTTTAATAGTGTTATACACCAATATGGCAATGAAAGTCGCAAATGCTGAACCATTAATACCATAAAGCGGAATAAATATCATGTTCAGAATAACAACCAAAACCGTAAGAATTATTCCAAAAACCAAAACCATTCTATAATAATCACTATTAAATAATATCGCATTGTTATTTCCAAGAATTGTATCAGAGAGCTTTGCTGTACTAATTAAAAAAACTACAATGAGCCCATTTCTAAACTCTTGGGGGATAATCATGTAAAGTTCGTTAACGTTATTGATTATCAAAAGGAAAATAAAACCACAAATCACATACAAATTAAGTGAAGAGCGTTTATATAAATCATTAAGAGCTAGCTTATTTTTATCATTTAGGTACTGTGCTGTCAGGGGTAACATAATTTGATGCATGGCCCGATGCGGAACTGAAATGACCGTAGCAATAAAAATGGCAACACTGTAATAGGCCACTTCTT
>DASWKU010000126.1:0-5032 GCA_036396455.1 Flavobacteriaceae bacterium | reverse complement strand
AAATACAATCAAAGCTGCTTAAAAAGCGACCTAAAAGAAGATGTTAAAAAGAAAAAAGGGAATTACAAGGGTGTAATTACATTTTGTTATCTATCCAATTACCAAACGGTAATTAAGTAGAATTTAGCACCTTCTTTATGGTTAAAGGGTTGCTAAGGTTTCAAAGGGTCCAATCCCTCCACCTTTCTTGATAACATTTCAATAAGTGTTTGAACTTTGTAAGCGCAAATATTGCGTCAGAAAAATTTAATTTCCAAATATTACTTGATGTTTTTCAAAAGTTTTTTCAATAATTATGAAAACACTAAAATCACAATCCTTTTTTTAGGAGATATTTATTCCTTATGATTTCGCCAACGGGTTTGTTTTCAATCTTGCTCTCCAACCAAGAAATAATGTCCAGGTACAAAAATGCGCGACGCTCATAAGGATGGTCTTCATACGGTTTCAACGTTTCAAGAAGATTTTTGAAGGCATTTTTGAGTTCGTGTGGATAAATATCCTGAAGGCCTTTGATGAATTTTATCATTTCCTTTTGTACTTCATGTAGATCGTTCATTTTAATCAAAAACTTATAAGTGCTCTTCAATAACGATTCCAGATGATAGTCCAATCCGGCTTCGTAATGGGAAACCAAATTTAAAACCCGTGAAAAACATAACAGATCTTCACGCATGGTCAAGGTTTTATTGGAAATGATTTTATCCAAGTAGGCAATGCACTCTTTATTGTTGCCGGCCCCAAAATGAAGGCAAGCAAACTTATAATAGAATGTCATGATGTGGTGTTCGTCTATTCGGTTTTTAAACTGTTGCAATTCCTTTTCAATTAAAGGAATGAGGGCTAACCCTTCTTTAAAGCTGCCATCAATAAAATGAAGATTTATCTTGTTCAGTCTAATATACAGAAATGCCAAGGACTCCACATTTTCATTTTTTGGAAATGAAGATTGGGCAACAATGTTTTCCAGTTTCAGCAATGCCGATTCAAATTTTTCTTTATCATTCAACAAAAACAAGGTCTCCAGTAAATAATTATTCCCTTTCAGGAAAAAAACAGGATTGAGTTGGATCATTTCGGGTTGGTCATGAAACAAATGGACCCATTTTGAAGCATATTTAAAACAATTTCTAAAGTCCTGCATTAAAAAACTATACCACAAATGCGCCTTATAAAGCCATAATTTCTCTCTAAAGCCCAATTCCTTTATGGTATATTTTGGAAGTCTTTTATTAAAATAATCGGTGATTATCGAAGCTTCTTTTTCATTTTTGGCATAGCCTGTTTTAAGGAAAATACCATATAACTGCAATGACAAATTGGAAAGTTTACTGGTAATCACATTTAATCTGCTTAACTCTTTTGCCTGTATGGACAATTCATCTGCACGATTGCTTATACTTCTGGTGATATATTGGGATTCGATAACCTTTTCAAGCTCTACAATCTCATAGGCCAAGTTTTTTTCTTCATGTAGTATGGCTGTTTCCTTGGCTTTATCAAGAATTTTTAAACTTTGCCTGTATAATCCCTTATGGTACAAGATGGAAGCAAAATCGAGCTGTTCCCTGATTTGCAAACGCATATTTTGATGCAAAGGGTTCAGTTTTAAACTTATTAAAATCTGCTTGTACAAATGTGCTTTTACATTTGCCAATTGCTGTTTTTTTACAATCCCACTTTTAATAATGGCAGTTTCATCATACACATTGGCCTTGTCCAAAAGGTTAAATAAATTCAGAAATTTGGAGTCTGTATTCACATCCAATCGCCCCACATATAATTTAAATTGGCGCTTTTCAGATTTGGTCAATGATTTTATGAGTAAAAACAGATTGTCTTTTTGGTCTTTAGTTATCAACGAAAAATAAATTTATATAATTGATTATCAAATGTTTAAAATAATATTCTGTATTTGAACATCGTAAGATATCCAAAACAAAGTTACGCTATTCTAAAACCAAAATATAATTTAGCAAATTAATTCAAAATTTAAAATCTTTTAAATGTCAAAAAATCGTATTCAAATATTCGATACTACCCTGCGTGATGGTGAACAAGTTCCAGGTTGCAAGCTCAATACAGAACAGAAATTGGTCATTGCAGAACAACTGGAAGCGTTGGGAGTTGATGTGATAGAGGCAGGTTTTCCGGTTTCAAGTCCAGGAGATTTTAAATCGGTTGAAGCCATTTCCAAAATTATTAAAAATGCAACCGTTTGTGGTTTGACCAGGTCGGTTGAAAATGATATAAAAGTAGCTTCTGAAGCGCTTAAACATGCCAAACATCCTAGAATTCACACAGGTATTGGAACTTCAGATTCACATATAAAATTCAAATTCAAATCGAACAGGGAAGACATTTTAAAGCGTGCCTACAATGCCGTAAAATATGCCAAATCCTTTGTTGAAGATGTGGAATTTTATGCTGAAGATGCCGGCAGAACGGATAATGACTATTTGGCCAGAGTTTGTGAAGTCGCCATTAAAGCTGGAGCAACGGTTTTAAATATTCCTGATACTACGGGATATTGTTTGCCAAGTGAATATGGTGCAAAAATGAAGTACTTGATGGAAAACGTCAAAGGCATCGAAAAAGCGATTTTATCATGTCATTGCCACAACGATTTGGGATTGGCCACAGCAAACTCCATTGAAGGGGCCATTAATGGTGCCCGCCAAATTGAATGTACCATAAATGGTATAGGAGAGCGTGCTGGCAATACGGCACTTGAAGAGGTTGTGATGATTTTAAAGCAACATCCGTACCTTAATTTGGACACCAATATCAAAACACAATATTTATATGGTATCAGTCAATTGGTCTCCGATAGCATGGGCATTTACACACAACCCAATAAAGCCATAGTTGGAGCCAATGCTTTCGCACACAGTTCTGGGATCCATCAGGATGGTGTGATAAAAAAACGTGAAACTTACGAAATTATAGATCCAAAAGATGTTGGTGTAACCGAGTCGGCCATTGTCTTGACAGCACGTAGCGGTCGTGCAGCTTTGGCTTACCGAGCTAAAAATATTGGTTATGAACTGACCAAACTTCAGTTGGATGAAATTTATGCCAACTTCTTGAATTTTGCGGATCAGAAGAAAGAAATCAATGATGATGATATCCACAAAATTATTGAAACCAGCAATGTTTATCAGGATATCATAAGCTCATAATCCGAAAAACCTTGTTTGGTCAATGGCTACGATGTTATTGATTACTTGGTAATTAAAAAGACAAAATTGAACAATTTGGTTTAGGTCAAAATTTATATTTTAAATCGGGCAGGTGAGATTCCTGCCTACGCTGGAATTCATGAAATTAAGCATAGCTGTTCTGCCAGGAGATGGTATTGGTCCAGAAGTCACCGCACAAGCAAAAAAAGTGCTTAAGGCCATTGCTATGGAGTTTGACCATAAATTCACATTTGAAGAAGCTGTTGTAGGAGCTTGCGCCATCGATAAAACTGGAGACCCATTACCCGACGACACCCTTAAGCTCTGTAAAAGCACCGATGCTATTTTATTTGGCGCCATTGGTGACCCCAAATACGATAACGATCCGTCAGCTAAGGTCAGGCCGGAGCAAGGTTTATTAAAACTTCGTAAAGAATTGGGTTTGTTTGCCAATATCAGACCTGTAAAAGCCTATGATACGCTATTGAGCAAATCCCCTTTAAAAAAGCATACTATTGAAGGGGTTGATATCAGTATCTATAGAGAATTGACAGGTGGTATTTATTTTGGGGAAAAACGAGTAAGCGAAGATGGCAATACCGCTTCCGATTTATGTGAATATTCACGTTTTGAGATTGAACGCATTGCCCACTTGGCCTTTAAAGCAGCCAGATCCCGAAAGAAAAAAGTGACCTTGGTTGATAAAGCCAATGTTCTTGAAAGCTCCAGGTTATGGCGAAAAGTGGTCACGGAAATTGGGGCTGAATATCCTGACATTACGTTGGACTTTTTATTTGTGGACAATGCTGCCATGCAAATGATCCTGAACCCAAAACAGTTTGATGTGATCTTGACCGAAAACATGTTTGGTGACATCATTAGTGATGAAGCCAGTGTTATTGGAGGTTCCATTGGGTTATTGGCATCAGCTTCGGTGGGAGAAAAATATGCCATGTTCGAGCCCATTCATGGTTCGTATCCTCAAGCTACGGGTAAAGGAATCGCCAACCCGATAGCTTCCATTTTGTCTGCCGCCATGTTATTGGAGCATTTTGGATTGTTTGAAGAAGCCGACTTGATTAAGCAAGGCGTTGAAAAATCCTTAAAACTGTACATTATCACACCAGATTTAAACTCAAAATACGATACGATTACCACAACAAAAGTTGGCGATTTTATTGAAGATTTTATAAGCCATCCAAAAGACACCAATCTTAATTTCAAAAACATCCATTTGGGTCAGTCTACAATTATCTAAACCACAAAAAACTTTGTTTTAAAAAATTAAGATTTAAAAAGCGCCTGGTTGGGTGCTTTTTTGTGGTGGCCACTAAAGACCTGTCAGGTTTTTACTTCGGGGCTGACAGGTCTTGGCCGCCATGAAAGAATGTTCTTTCCAAAAATTGACATTCAATTACACAACAGCTTAATACTGATGAAATGCGTCTGAAACAAACTTTAAAACATCGGGCAATGAGTCGCGCCAATAGGTCCACGTATGGCCTCCATCGCGTACCCTATATTCATGCGGAACTTCCTTTTTCTTCAAAGCAATATGTACCAAACTGTTGCCTTCAAAAAGAAAGTCATCATCACCACAATCAATATACCAACGCACCGATTTCATGGATTCAACTGCGGTGCTTTCAATAAGTGGCAATACATTGTTTTTATCATAAAAGGCTTTTACGTCGTAATCCTCAATGTTTTCAACTTTATAGAAATTGGTCAGGCTATTTTTTTCACCTTCCAAAGTCAGTTGACCGATATAGGCACTTAAAGGACAAGCCGAAGCAAACAATTCGGGGTGGCGCAATGCGTACACAAAAGTGCCTCCGCCTCCCATGGAC
>DASWKU010000125.1:0-6225 GCA_036396455.1 Flavobacteriaceae bacterium | reverse complement strand
ACTCAATAGGTTTTGATTTCCCAATGGATTTTCCAGATTCCAATCCCGATTGAATTCCGCATAATACAAACGTTGAATGGTCTTAAAATTCTCCTGAATGATATCGGCATCCACAAAAGCCCTTAAACTCCATAAACTGTCATGTTTTATAAGATGTTGGTTGACCCGAAATTTCCCGGCAAACCCATCATTATTGGCATCATCCAAACTGGAAAATAAGTTCAAATCGTTTTTACTGCCTGCGACTTCAAAATAGATGTCCGTCTTTTCGGTAGGTTTATAAGTTCCATTAACAACCGCAACCTGCAATTGGGTTGGTGCTATGAGTTGGACAATAGGTGCATAATTGCCTTGTGGAATGCCATTAACTGGCGCAACATATTCATAAATCGTAGTAATGGCATTGGCATTGGAAATGACATAATCCCCTTGATTATTCCCAACCAAGGTAAATTTCACACTGAACAATTCGTCTTCAGGATTGTTTGAAAACACAAAAGCTTCAACGCCATCAATCAATTCCTTTTTGTATAAAATTCTGTTTTCGGAATAAACTTCAGGAGCATCGGAAGGTGCAACCATCAAATCTTTATTATCTCCGGCATTGGCCAAAATCTGGACCTGTTCTGAAGATAAATTTTGTTGCAAGGGTTGGTTTTTGGCATCGGTTTCAGAATATACTGAAACCCCAAGCTTTAGCTTTTCGGTTTCATAGGCTCCGCCGCCATAAATCGTAAATCGTGAAAAATTCCGTTCGCTATACTGGTAATCCACACTAATCCGCATTTCGGAAGTGATTGGAAACGTGGAATTAAAGATGATTTCCCCAGCATTATAATCGATAATGTAATCCTTGTCCTCACCTCTTTCAATGGGCAGACCATTTACATAAACCGTTTCACTTCCTGAAACAATAAGCACAAACAATTCGTTATTTGGACCCCGTAATTTATAGGGCCCTTGATTGCCCTCTTGCGCCGTAAACTGACTTCGGGTGAACTGGCCTCTCACCAAGGCACCTGATGCAAATAAATTGGTTTTGGATTCCTCTTTGTCCAAATTCACACTGACCGATAGACCCTGAACACGTTTTGTAAAGTTCGCAAAGTAGGAATTGGTATTTTGCAGGTCAATATCTCCTGCCCTAATGTTCCAATCGTCACTAAATACTTCAATAAATACTTGGTCAAATTCATCCAATCGCTGCGAATACCCGTTTTCCTGAAGCGGAATGTTGGCATCTTGTATGGAAGCCCTTAAAGTCACCTTGTCACTCAACTTTCCTGAAATCTGCAAATCCAATTCACTGTTCAACACCGAGTTTTGGTTGTTTCCAACGGTAACGCCCCTAGAAATACTTCCCGAAGTATTTAAGCTTTCAAAAGGGGTAAACGTGTTATTTAAAGTAGATTGATTGAGTTTGTAGAGCCGTTGAATGCTGTTCGTGTTTTTTACAATGATACTGGGATCCAATTGCCTATAGGTTTTGGTAATATAATCCGGATATCTCAGATAATCAATGATTACAGAATCTGATGCTATGGCTTCCTTGAAAACTAAAATGGATTTTGCAAAATCAACGCTATACTTTGAGGTATCGATAAGTACATCATTTTTGGTTTTGACCAAAAACCTACTCGGGTTGATACTCACAGAATCTATGGAAATGGTATCGCCAACAGCTACTTTTATGGTCCTATAATTGGAATTATGCTCTTGCGCCAAGGCACAGCAACTCATTAAAAAGCATATAAAACCAATAGTGATTTTCATTACGTAGTAAAACTATGAAATGCAAAAATTATTTTATCGTTAAAACGGCATTAAAATAATAGTGTAAAAGTACAGTATTATTTATTTTAGCTGAAATTCTTTAAAAAGACAACAGACGCTAGAACCAAGAGCCAAGATGTTCATGAATTTAATTAGGTCTATATTCTAGTTTCTTTTATCTATATTCTAAAAAAAATGAAGATTATCTCATATAACGTCAATGGTATTCGAGCAGCAATTAATAGAGGTTTTATAGATTGGTTGAAAAGTGCAAATCCAGACGTGATCTGTCTTCAGGAAATTAAAGCCATGAAGGAACAGCTTGAACTCAATATATTTGAGGAGGCCGGTTACAAATACCACTATTGGTTCAGTGCCAAAAAAAAAGGATATAGCGGTGTTGCCATTTTAAGCAAAATAAAACCCGATCATGTTGAATACGGCACTGGAATCCCTTCAATGGATTTTGAAGGCAGGAATTTACGTGCAGACTATGATGGGGTTTCCGTTATGAGTTTATATTTGCCTTCTGGAACAAATCTGGACAGACTTGAGCATAAACTGGAATATATGGCCATGTTTCATGACTATATTGATGAACTTAAAAAGGACATTCCAAACCTCGTCATTTGTGGGGATTACAATATTTGCCATCAGGTCATTGATATTCATGACCCCATCAGAAATGCCAATGTTTCAGGGTTTTTGCCTGTAGAACGTGAATGGATTGGAAACTTTATGGACAGTGGATTTATCGACTCGTTTAGACACTTCAACAAAGCGCCCCACAACTATACATGGTGGAGTTACAGGGCCAATTCTCGGGCCAATAATAAAGGTTGGCGATTGGATTATGCCTTGACCAGTTTACCTTTACAAGAAAAATTAAAACGAAGCGTTATACTATCGGAGGCTGAACACAGTGATCATTGTCCCATATTACTTGAAATCGAACATTAAACAACTAAAAACTTTAAACCCATGCTTAAAAAATTGTCGTTAATCGCACTAACATTAGCTTTAACAACCTCTTGTGTCTCTAAAAAAATCTATACGGACCTTGAAAACAAATATGCCGATTTAAAAAAGGAACATCGGCAATTGGAAGACGATAACGCCAGTTTATCAGAATCCTTGAATAAAGCCCAAAACGATTTGGCAAAACTTCAAAAAGCTTATGATGATGCCGTTGCACAGCGCGACCGACTTCAAAGTGATTATGATGCCACCAAAACAAGTCTTGAAAATTTAAAGGCCTCGTACGATGCCTTGGAAAAAAACAGTTCTACGGCCATTGCCGAAAATTCCAAAAAGAATCGAGAACTGTTGGCCCAATTGGAAGCCAAAGAACAAGCCTTGGCGTCTGAAAATGCACGATTGGAAGCCCTAAAAAAAGAATTGGAAAATCGCTCACAACGTGTGGCAGAATTGGAAAAAGTGATTGCCTCCAAAGATGCGGCAATGACCAAACTTAAAGATGCCATCTCAAAAGCATTGACCAACTTTGAGGGCAAAGGATTGACCGTTGAACAACGTGACGGTAAGGTGTATGTGTCCATGGAAAATAAATTATTGTTTGAATCGGGAAGTTGGGCCGTTGGTGCCAACGGAAAAGAAGCCGTAAGACAATTGGGTAATGTCTTGGCCGATAATCCTGAAATCGCCATCTTAATTGAAGGGCACACCGATAATGTCCCTTATACAGGAAGTGGACAGTTGAGCGGGAATTGGGATCTGTCCACCAAACGTGCCACGGCTATCGTCAATATTTTAAGGGAAAATCCTGCAATCCACCCCGAAAACCTAACCGCTGCCGGACGAGGTGAATACGCCCCGATTGCATCAAATGATACCGCTGAGGGCAAAGCCAAAAATAGACGTATTGAGGTCATTCTAACCCCAAAATTGGATGAGATTTCCAAATTGTTGAATGACATGTAATTTCAAACATAACCTTTTTATAAACCTTTCAGCCTTCAAACACTGAAAGGTTTTTTTATCTTTGGCCTTTGCCAAAAATGAAAAATTCCAGTCATGAAATACACAACTTTACCAAATACCAATATCAAAGTCAGTAAACTATGTTTGGGCACCATGACCTGGGGAAACCAAAACACGGAAGCAGAAGGTCATGCCCAACTGGATTACGCCTATGAACAAGGTATTAATTTTATAGATACCGCCGAGCTTTATCCGGTTCCCGCGGAGGCCAGGACACAAGGCAGGACCAGCGAAATCATTGGTGCATGGTTTAAAAAAACAGGCCATCGGGATAAGGTCATTCTAGCCAGTAAAATTATAGGAAGGGTGAGCGATTATACGGCCCATATTCGTTCAACGGGTTTTAGTCCGGCTTCCATTCGTGAAGCCGTTGATAACGAATTAATGCGGTTACAGACCGATTATATCGACCTCTACCAATTGCATTGGCCCGAACGCCTGACCAATACCTTTGGGAAAAGGGGTTATGAACATGACCCTGCCGATCCATGGAAGGATAATTTCAAGGAGATTTTGCATACGTTTGATAGTATCATCAGAGAAGGTAAAATTAGAAAAATTGGTCTCTCCAATGAAAAGGCCTGGGGTACCATGCGTTTTTTGGAAGAATCCAAGACACACAGTTTGCCCAGAATGATCAGCATTCAAAATGCGTATTCGTTGTTGAACAGAACCTTTGAAGGCGATTTGGCTGAAATCTCCATGCGTGAACATATTGGTCTTTTGGCCTATTCACCAATGGCATTTGGTGTACTCTCAGGAAAGTATATCAAGGGAACAGCCAGAGAAAATGCACGACTGAAATTATTTCCTAATTTATCAAGGTATAATAGTAAACAATCTACCGAAGCCACAAAACGGTACCTTAAAATTGCCGAGGACCACAACTTGACCCTCGCCCAAATGGCTTTGGCCTTTGTCAACCAACAGCCTTTTGTGACCGGAAATATCATTGGTGCAACAAATTTGGAACAATTGAAAGAAAATATTGGGAGCATCCATGTGACCTTAAATGATGAAGTGCTTAAAGCGATCAATGCGGTACATGCCGAGATTCCGAATCCTGCACCTTGACCATGAAAAAAATAAAAACCCCTTTCTACAACAGTAAAAAGAGGTTTTAGATATTATTTGATTTCCTTACCATTTTTGTCATAAAAATGGTATTCAAGATACGTGTAAGCATCTCTGGGTTGTACTTTAACCCATTTTTTATGGTCTAAAAACCATTTAAAACGCACAGATGAAAAGCCTTTGGTTAAAAAGGCTGCTATAAAAGGATGCGTGTTTAAGATCACCTTGTTATAGTCTTTTTTGAAAAGCCGTTCCAGGTCTTGAGTGATGTTTTGCACAATTTTAATTGGTGCTTCAATCTCACTTCCTTCAATACCGTTGGGGTTTTCTTCTTTGGTTTCAATATTCCTTTCCGGACGAACCCGTTGTCTCGTAATCTGGATGAGTCCAAATTTACTCGGAGGTAATATTTTATGCTTTGCTTTATCATCCAGCATTTCGTCGCGAAGATGATTGAACAGTTTTTTCCGATTCTCAGGATTGTTCATATCTATAAAATCCACCACAATAATGCCGCCCATATCACGCAAGCGCAATTGTCTGGCAATTTCTGAAGCAGAAATAAGATTGACTTCCAAAGCTGTATCTTCTTGATTCCTCTCTTTATTGGATCGGTTACCACTGTTGACATCCACAACATGAAGGGCTTCGGTGTGCTCAATCACCAAATACGCTCCTTTTGCCATGGACACGGTCCTTCCGAAAGATGTTTTGATCTGGCGTTCAATCCCATATTTTTCAAATATTGGCACGCCATTTTTATGCAACTTTACAATGGACTCTTTGTTTGGCGCAATTTCCTGCACATAATCTTTAATTTGAACATAAAGTGCTTCATCATCCACCACAATACTGGAAAATGAATCATTGAAAATATCTCTTAAAATAGAAGAGGCTTTGTTCATTTCTCCCAATACTTTACTGGGGTGATGTGCTCTGTTCAGTTTTTTACACATTGCAGTCCATCTCGCCAACAAATTTTGTAAATCTCTGTCCAGTTCTGCAACCTTTTTTCCTTCGGCTACAGTACGGACAATGACACCAAATCCTTTAGGCGTTATGCTTTTGACCAATAATTTTAAACGATCTTTTTCTTCTTTGGATTCAATTTTTTGGGAAATCGAGATCCGATCGGAAAATGGTACTAAAACAATATAACGCCCCGCAATGGACAACTCGCTACTGATGCGAGGGCCTTTGGTTGAAATGGGTTCTTTTACAATTTGAACCAAAAGTGACTGATTGGATTTTATAGCATCAACGATGCGCCCATTTTTGTCAATGTCTTTTTCAAACTGAAAATTTTTAAGTAAAAAATCTGTGTGTTTTCCTGTGCTTACACGTTTTACGAATTTTAAAAGCGAAGGTAATTGAGGT
>DASWKU010000124.1:0-9222 GCA_036396455.1 Flavobacteriaceae bacterium | reverse complement strand
TAAAAAGACCCCTCATGCGAAGGGTCTTTTTGTGAACTATGTATTCAATTTACTTTACCTTTCCATAAATTGCACTTACCAATGCGCCCAAGACCACGAAAAATACAATGTTCAAGACACCGTTAATGATAGCATCTTGTAATACTGGAGTGGTATCAAATGCAAAGTCAAACCAACGCTCTCCGAGTCCAATAAAGATACCAACCCAAAGCCCATAAGTTGCACCATGGGACAAGCTATGCTCGCCTCCAGCCAGTTTAGAATAAATGACAGAAAAAGCAAAAGCGGAAATTACACATGCAATAATAAGATGCATTTGATCAGGAGTTGGACTTTCAGGTGCTGAAAAAAGAGAAGATCCAATAACCTCCCAAAGTAAATAACCTCCAAAATAGGCCCAAATGGCACCTACAACAGTCGAAATTAAATTTGTTTTTGAAAACATAAATTAAGATTTTAGTTAGTTAATATTTAGATAAAAATAGACAAAATTATGATATATCTAAAAAAAACGTTAAAAAAATACAAACATTTAATTTGTTAGATAGTTAATAACTTTACGACGAAACCCTAAGATTTTGTAGCTTTGTGGATATGGTCAACAATATGAAAGACATTAACGATAATTTTGAATCCCCATTTATTCTTAAGATTAGTTTCAATAAACTCTTACAGTATTATGAACGCCTTTCTAAAAATGAAGACGAGTTCATGGCAGCAAGAGCAAGAAGAGTATTAGAAACCCAAGGCCCTTATCCCATTTTAAGGGAAGGTTTTAGTGATATGTCTTTGGTCGAGACCTATAAAAATGAAATCAATATTATTTTACAGGATTCGTTCAGTGAGGTGCTGACCAAAAATGAAATCAAAACAGCTTCCATTCCATTTCATGATTTTATTTTCAATGCCTCGGAACGTTTCAAGAACATTGTTAAAACAGCAGGTAAGGAATTTAAATTGAAAATAAGGAATATGCCCGAGGATGAACTTTATATTATGGCCTGTACGGTAATTTTAAATTTATGTTATGGTTATGATTTAAATTTTAAAAGGCCTTTTTATTATGAAATTCCTGATGCCAAGGGCATTATGAGATATTATAAAATATTATATAATGCCGATTTTTGTGAAATTGTTCCCAATGAAAACGCTCCCAAAATCACACATGAAGATTATGAAGAGCTGATTGATAACTTTGGCAATATTGAGATATGGAAGACCAAATTCCCGCCAAATAGCTATCTCTTTAAGGGTTTTGTGATCTCCAACATTTTTGATGTTACCGATGACCAATCCATTTCAAATATCAAATCGACTTTAATATCTGAAGTGGGTAAAAAGGAAGAGAATATTATGAACGAATTTCATGATATTTTTCAATCGTTGTTAGGAATTAAGGATCTAAAAGTGGGCTTTTCAATTTATGATAAAGAAGAGGATACGTTTGAAAGAGTTTACGGAAACGGAATAGACAGCTTCCTTTTGAACAACTCCGATTCTGAAAATTGCTGTCATACACTATGCGAATTCTCTTATAAGACTTTAGTAGAGGATAAAAAACTTTTTGCGATTTCTGATGTAGATAAACATTACGGGCTGTCAAAAGACCATGCACCCCAATTTAAAATATTAAAAGAGCAAGGTATTAAAAGTGCCATTTTAGCTCCAATTGCCGATGAAAACGATTTGCTTGGAATTTTGGAATTGGTATCAAGTCAACCAAAAGTTTTGAATAGTATCATGGCCAATAAATTGGTAGATGTCATGCCATTTATAGTCTCTGCCGTAAAACGGTCCAAGGATGAAGAGGAGAATCTTATTGAAGCGATAATTCAGCAGGAATGTACATCAATCCATCCCAGCGTTTATTGGAGATTTAGAAAAGAGGCCAAACATTTCATCCAGAAACAATTCAAAGGGAATGAAGTTACATTTAATAAAATTGCATTCAACAATGTTTATCCACTCTACGGACAAATTGATATTAAAGGATCATCTGAAGCTCGAAATAGAGCCACAAAGCAAGATTTGACACTACAGTTGAAAACGGTTAAAGATATTATAGAGCGTGCTACACAAGTTGAGAATTTGCCAATATATGAACAGTATGTTTTTCAGATCAATCAGTATTTGGAAGATTTAAAGGCTTATTTTCAAGTTGATAGTGAGCAACACATATCCTCTTTCATTGATCATGAAATTAATCCGTTGTTGGTTCATCTGGAAATGTTGGAGCCCCTTAAGGCCGATATTGAAACCTATAGAAATAGTGTTGACCCACAACATAAAGTTCTTTATGAACATCGAAAAAATTATGATGATACCATTGCCACAATTAATATGGAAATGGCGTCGCTATTGGACAAAAAACAGTTGGAGGCCCAAAATATGTACCCTCATTATTTTGAACGTTTTAAAACTGATGGGGTAGAACATAATATGTATATTGGAGAATCCATAACTAAAGAAGAAAGCTTCAATCTTATTTACCTTTATAATTTAAGGCTTTGGCAGTTGCAGGTGATGTGCGAAATGGAAAACACATATTATCAAATGCAACAAAATTTTCCAATTCAATTGGATGTTGCATCCATGATCTTAGTATTTAATCAACCGCTATCCATTAGTTTTAGAATGGATGAAAAGCAATTTGACGTGGATGGAACCTATAATGCTAGGTATGAAATCGTTAAAAAGCGTGTTGACAAGGCCAATATAAAAGGCACTAAAAACCGTATTGCTGACAAAGGAAAAATAACCATTGTGTATTCCCAAAAACAGGATGAAATGGAATATTTAAGATATATCAAATTTTTGCAGTCCAAACACTATTTGGGTGACGATGTTGAAATTGTGGAACTGGAAGATTTACAGGCTGTAACGGGTTTAAAGGCGATTAGGGTAAATATACTGTATCATAAACAAAACGAAACCAAAGCGTTTTATACCTATGATGATTTAATGAAAGAGATCAAAACCTAGTTTCCAGAATACTTAAATGCAATGGCGAAGGCAAGAACACTTATTATGATCCCGACCATAAAAACCGTGTAGGTCAAACGCAGAATTTTATATTTTCTGTCCAATACTTTCCCAAGAAAATACAAATCCTTCTTCATGGAAGAATATAAATAATCCCTATCCTGCATCATTTCGCCCATCGCCCATTCAAAATCCGGAAGGCTCATTTTATGAAAATTTCCAAAAAACAAGAGGTTTACCTTTTTATTGGCAACATCCTCCTTGGTGAACTTTCCACTGGTGACATTTGGTCTGGTGGCAAGCACTGATAGTATCATTGATGCTACTGTAAATAGCACAAAGATTACCGTTGGATAAATGAGATAGGCATTTGATACATTGTCCAATTTTGAAACTAAATTTGAAAGGACAAGCGATACAATTATGGCATTGACCGACAACAAAATGTTGGCCTTGGTATCGGCAATGTCACTTAAAGAAATATGATTTCTTAGGGTTACCCGAAACATGGTTTCAATGCCTCTTTCCGGTAAAGCCACTTTGTTTTTCTTAAAATCAAGTTCTTCTTTTTTTTGTTTTAGTCTTGTGTTTTCTCCTTTTAGCTTATTTTGAAGTTTTAATAATCTTGATAAATTTTTTCCTTTGGTTTTATCCCAACTGGAAGAAGCTTCATCAGTATAAAATCTGTGCTTATTGGTAAGAAAATCAATATTTTCCTGAAACCATTCAGCTTCTGTCAATGTTTTGTTACAGGTCAACTCCCATTCTTTTCTTAAGAGCTCTGTAACAATCAAAAAATCCTTACTTCCAAGATGACCGGAGTCTGCATCACGAATAATTTTTTCAAGCTGGGTTTTTGGTTCATGACCCATTTGCGTTGCCAAAATTAAACTGGAGACAAGTTCTATTTTATCTTGTGGACATTTTTGGGATTTAAGAAACGAAGTTGCGATGGAAACACTTTGGTTTTCATGTTTTTCAATTGTTTTTGTATAACCAGTATCATGAAACCATGCACTTATGAGCAACAATTCTTTTTGTTCTTCATCAATACCTGAAAGGTCAGCAAGCTTATTGGCATTAAAAACCACATTTTGCGTATGGGCAAGATTATGGTAAGTATAACCCCTGTCCAATTCTTCATTAAGGAGATGAACAACAAATTTTTCGACTTTTGGAACAAGATCATCCATAAAATTAAATGATATTTAAGTAAAAATACTAAACTTTAACGAATGTAAAATAAACGTTTTATTTTGTCGTAAATTTAATTTTAGATTTCAAATATTCTTTAAATTGATCTATTGTAAGCCAAAACCAGCAATTGCGACTGTTTTAGGATTGAAAATGGATAGGTAATAATTAACAAATAAGGGAATAAACGATATGCTAACTTGGAAGGATGTCATAAACTTTGCCGTCAATGGAACCCCAAAACCAGATAACAGAGTTGAAAAGACCAATGAGGAGTGGAAAACTATTTTGACTCCAGATCAATATAGAATAACCCGCAAAAAAGGCACAGAAGCCCCTGGAACCGGCGCACTTTGTAGTATTCATGATACAGGCAAATATAATTGTATGTGTTGTGGAACACCATTATTTGATTCTACAATAAAGTTTGAGTCTGGTACGGGTTGGCCCAGTTTTACCCAACCTATAAAAGAAAATGCGATTAAATACGAAAAGGATTCGTCGTTTGGGATGATCCGTGTTGAAGTGATGTGCAATACATGTGATGCACATTTGGGGCATGTTTTTCCGGATGGCCCAGAACCTAGCGGATTGAGATATTGCATTAATTCGGAATCCATGAAATTAAACAAGGCGTTATAATATGAAGGATAAAAAATTGGAATTGGCCACATTTGGAGGGGGTTGTTTTTGGTGCACAGAAGCGGTTTTTCAGCAAATAAAAGGTGTTGCACATATTGTATCAGGTTACACAGGGGGAACAGTTCCCGGAAAACCAACCTATCGAGAAGTATGTTCTGGATTGACAGGACATGCAGAAGTGATCCAAATCACTTTTAATCCATCTGTAATTTCTTATGAAGATTTGCTGATCATTTTTATGACCACTCATGATCCAACAACCTTGAATAGACAAGGCGGTGATGTTGGGACCCAATACCGTTCCGCCATTTTTTATCATAATGAGGAGCAGAAAAACATTGCTGAAAGAGTTATTGCAAGCTTATCAAAATATTTTGATAACGATATTGTTACTGAAATTAGTCCAATTGTTACATTTCATGAAGCGGAAGACTATCATCAAAATTATTATGCCAACAATCAAGATCAAGGCTATTGCAGTTTTGTGATTACACCAAAATTGGCCAAGCTTCGTAAACTTCATACAGATAAGTTAAAGGAATAAATTTGCAAATCACTATATTTAAAAGAGGAAATCGACCAACATGCATTTTAGTTTTCGTTTACTTTCAATTTTTGGCTTCACCCTGATTTTAAGTGGTTGTGCCACCTATAAAGCACAATATTCCAATGGACAGGATATACAAAATCAATTTCCAAATAAGACCATTTCGCATTCCTTTTATGTAATTGGTGATGCCGGAAATTCACCTTTGGGAACGTCATCAAAAGCATTGGAGGCATTTGAAAAAGAATTGAACAAAGCTCCGGAACAGAGTACGGCCATTTTTTTGGGAGATAATATTTATCCTAATGGATTGCCTAAAAAATCCAAAGAAGGAAGAGAATTCGCTGAACATCAACTAAGGGTTCAGACCAATGCGGTTAAAGACTTTAAAGGGAAGACCATTTTTATCCCTGGCAATCATGATTGGTATTCAGATGGTTTAAAAGGACTTAAACGGCAAGAAGATTATATAGAAGAAGTATTGGGGAAAAATACGTTTTTACCTGAAAATGGATGCCCCATTGAAAAAGTGAACATTGGCAGTGATGTCGTATTGTTGATCATAGATTCGGAATGGTATTTAACCAATTGGGATGACCACCCTACAATGAATGATGATTGCGAAATTAAGACCAGAGACAAATTTTTTGATGAGCTTGAAAGCGAGATAAAAAAGGCGGTCGGGAAAACAACTCTTATCGCAATACACCATCCCATGTTTACAAATGGCTCCCATGGCGGACAGTATTCTTTTGGTGACAATATGAAACCAATTCCTATTTTAGGAACAATTAAGAATGTGGTAAGAAAAACAGGAGGTATAACTACCGTGGATTTGCAGAACAGGCGTTATAATGAATTTAGAAAGCGCCTTATTACCCTGTCTCAACAAAATGATAAAACCATTTTTGTCTCAGGGCATGATCATAGCCTTCAATATATTGTTCAGGACAATATCCCCCAAATCATAAGTGGTTCAGGTTCTAAAATAAACCCTACCCGAAATATTGGAGGCGGTAAATTTTCATTTGGAACGCAAGGATATGCCAGATTGGATGTGTTTTCAGATGGGTCCTCGCATGTACGGTTCTATTCAGCAGAAAGCGATAAAATGGTTTTTGAAACTCAAGTGCTTTCAGAAGACGGTAAAGAACAATCTGTTGAATATGCTTCAATTTTTCCAAAGCGAAAAACAGCCTCAATTTATACTAATGAAGAAACAGATAAAGGCAATATTTATAAAATGCTTTGGGGAAAACGCTATAGAGATGATTATAGTACAAAAGTGAGTGCTCCAACCGTTGATCTGGATACCTTGTTGGGTGGGTTGACACCCATAAGAAAAGGAGGCGGTCATCAATCAAAATCCCTACGGCTTGAAGATAAGGATGGGCGAGAATATGTCATGCGTGCCCTTCGCAAAAGTGCCGTACAGTATTTGCAGACGGTGGCTTTTAAAGACCAATATATTGAAGGGCAATTTGATGATACCTATACAGAAGGCTTACTCTTGGATGTCTTTACAGGTGCACATCCTTATGCGCCGTTTACAATAGGATCACTTTCGGATGCTGTTGGAATATTTCACACCAATCCGGTGTTATATTATGTGCCAAAACAGAAAGCTTTGGGGCAATTTAATGACGAGTTTGGGGATGAATTATATATGATTGAAGAACGTGCCGATTCTGGCCATGGCGATAAAGAGAGCTTTGGTTTTTCCAATACATTGATCAGTACGGATGAGGTGTTGAAAAAACTCAATTTTGATGAAGACTTTGTATTGGATGAAGCCGCTTATATTCGGGCACGTTTATTCGATATGCTTATTGGCGATTGGGATCGACATGAAGACCAATGGCGTTGGGCAGAATTCAAAGAAAACAAAAAAAGAATATATCGCCCTGTCCCTAGAGATAGGGACCAGGCATTTTCAATTATGGCCGATGGCACATTGCTGGGCTTTGCCACCAGCGTTGTACCGGCATTGCGTTTAATGAAAAGCTACGATGAAGATTTAAAAAGTCCTAAATGGTTCAATTTGGAACCTTACCCATTGGATATGGCTTTGATAAGCCAATCTAATAAAGCGGTTTGGGATGCCAAAGTAAACCAAATTGTCACCAATTTGACCGATGAGGTCATCGACCGGGCATTTTCCAATTTTCCTTCTGAAGTTAATCAAAAAACCATCCAGGAAATAAAGCAAAAATTGAAAGGGAGACGTTCAAACCTTCAAAAAATTTCCGAGGAATATTATGGACACCTCAATAAATATGCGGTTATAAAAGGCACCAATAAAGATGATTGGTTCGATATTGAACGCTTGCCTGATGGCAATACCAAAGTGACAGCTTTTCGAATTAAAAAAGGCGAAAAGGCTGATGTATTTCATCAGCGAGTATATTCAAAAGAAGAAACCAAGGAAATCTGGATCTATGGGTTGGATGATGACGATGTATTTAAGGTATTTGGCAACGGGGGCCATGACATCAAAGTGAGACTGATAGGTGGGCAAAATAACGATACCTATGATATAGAAAATGGTGATAAAATTATGGTTTACGACTACAAGTCGAAGAACAACCAGTTTGTGACCAACAAAGGAAAAAGAAAACTTACCGATGATTATGAGACCAATGTTTATGATTACAAAAAACTTAAAAATAGCAGCAATCAAATTGTTCCTGCCATCGGCTCAAATAAAGATGATGGACTAAAAATAGGATTTGTAAACACCTATACCAATTATGGCTTTGAACGCAACCCTTTTAGTTCCCAACATACCTTGGCCGCAGGCTATTATTTTGCAACCGATGGTTTCGAGTTGGATTACAATGGGGAGATTGCAAATATTTTAGGTTCTTGGAATTTAGGTCTTGATGCACGGTTTACAAGCCCAAATTTTGCCCTAAACTTTTTTGGATTTGGTAACGAAACACCTAATCCCGAAGCTGATGGGAACGATGGTTTGGATGTTGGGTTGGATTATAACCGTGTTAAATTAAAAACTATAAAATTCTCTCCAGCATTGATTTGGCGGGGTGATTTAGGGGCTAAACTAAAAATCGGGGCATCTTATGAAGCCATTGAAGTGGAAGAGACCGCTGGGCGATTTATAAACGAATTTATTGGAGATAATGTGGATGTGAACAATAATTTTATTGGTGCAGAGGCAACTTATAGTTATAAAAATAAAGATAATGATGCCTTTCCAACACTAGGTCTGGAAACTAGTTTAGGTGCAGGGTTTAAATCCAATATAGACAATTCCAATAGCTTTTGGTATCTCATTCCAGAGCTCGGTTTTGATTACAATTTAGTGCCCAGTAAACAACTGGTTTTGGCGACCAAAGCAAGGGCACATATTAATTTTGGTGATGGCTTTGAGTTTTACCAAGCTGCAAATATTGGAGCGAGCAATGGATTGAGAGGGTATCGCAATGAACGTTTTACAGGGAAGAATGCCTTTGTGCAAAGCACCGATTTACGCTTGAATTTACGCAGACTAAAAACAGGATTGTTGCCATTGAATATTGGGCTTTATGTAGGTGCAGACTATGGAAGGGTTTGGGTGGAAAATGAAGATTCTGATACATGGAACAATTCATTTGGTGGCGGAATTTTTGCCAATGCCGCCAATAAGTTGACCTTCAATTTATCGGCTTTCCATAGCGATGACGAATTGTTGTTGGCTTTTAATTTGGGTTTTGGATTTTAATAGTTCTTGAGAAAAAGGCGCAAAATATTTTTAGTTACTTTTGAAACATAAAAAATGCCCTATGACTTCAGTAAACGATTTGTTAAATCTTCTAATTTTAGAAAAATCTGATGAAAACCAATTTAAGGGGTTGAGC
>DASWKU010000123.1:0-1565 GCA_036396455.1 Flavobacteriaceae bacterium | reverse complement strand
ATCAAACCATACCAGAATATGCCTATAAATATGCCATTCCCAATGAATTTTTGGACCAATACAATATTCGTTTATACGGGTTTCATGGCACTAGCCATAAGTATGTTTCCGAAAAGGCGATTGAATTTTTGGGCAAGAAAGAGTCCAAAATCATCACCATCCATTTAGGTAACGGCTGTAGTATGACCGCCGTAAAAAACGGAAAAAGTATTGACCATTCTTTGGGATTTTCACCCATAGGCGGTTTAATAATGGGCACGCGATGTGGCGATATTGACCCTTCCATTATTTTTTATCTGCATGAACGATTGGGATACAGCATCCCCGATATCAATTCCATATTGCTCAAAAAAAGCGGCATGTTGGGCCTTACGGGTTTAAGTGATTTAAGGGATATCCAACAGCAAGCATTACAAGGCAATAAAGCATGTCAATTGGCATTGCAAATGAATGCGTATCGCATAAAAAAATATATTGGCAGTTACGCCGCTGTTTTAAATGGACTGGATGCCATTGTATTTACGGCGGGAATTGGTGAAAATTCTGAAGTCATCCGGCAATTGGTCTGTGAAGAATTGGATGTTTTGGGTATTCATCTTGACAAGGCTAAAAATGAAATGAAATCCAAAGGCATAAGGGCCATTCAACGAGACAACTCCAAGGTCAAAATTTTGGTGGTACCCACAAATGAAGAGCTGGAAATCGCAAAGCAGGCGATGTCTTTATTCAAAAATTAATTTCCCGGTATAAAATTCCACAACATCTACAATCGGCGGCCGATTGAGCGAAATGACATCTCCCGTACCTCTAATTTCTCCTGTAAGGGATTGCTGTGGATTTACAATCATGTCGTTACTGCTGCGCTGAAAAATATTAATATTCTGCGCAACAAGATTGGCCCCTTCAAAACGGGCATCGCCAGAATAAAACCCAATAAACAAGTTGTTCACAGAACCACTGATGAATACACTTGATAAATTGTTGACCACAATATCAAGTCTATTGCAATTGACTTGAAGGTTGAAATCACCGTCGGTATGCGTTACATAGGTTGCATTAAAATCCTCGGAAACCAGTTTTAAACTGCTATAATTTAAAACGCCATCGCTACTTACGGTAAGCCCGGAACTATTTCTAATCTGGGTCAAGTTTGGTGAACTCACAAACACTTTGGTAATCCCATAAGCCCTGGTGAGATTACATGCGTTGCGATTTTCGAGTATTAATTCACCATTTTCCACTTTTACTTCAATATCGTTCAATAAATATTCTCCGGTTTCCACAACTACTTTTTGGGTAGGTCCATCTTTAACAATGAGTTCAATGCGTTCATATACGGTAATTTTATCAAAAGCATCCATATCAAATTCCTGTTGAACAATCGCTCCCGAGTTTTGAAAACAATCGGGCACATTCTCACCATTGCAAGAAAGCAAGACTATCATAAATACTATGTAAATGAGGTTTTTCATAAATAACCCTTCCGTCCTTTGGACACCTTCCCTTAAAAAGGGAAGGAATTTATTTTTAACTTTTTACAATCTTACTCCAATTCCAAATTCAAC
>DASWKU010000122.1:0-2508 GCA_036396455.1 Flavobacteriaceae bacterium | reverse complement strand
CAAAACAGTATTACTTTATAACAGTTCATCCAATCGTTTTTTCAATTGTATTAATTCGGCATCAAAATTCTTGGAATCCAAAAGCGACATAAATTGAATGTTCCCTTCCGGGTCAATTAAAATATTGGAGGCCAACATGACCTCATCACGGGACAGATCGGGCAACACATTCTTTGGAGCAAAGGTTGCTGCTACGCTTCCATCATAATCCAATAAGATGGGAAATGTCAAATTATATTTTTTCTTTAACTTTTCTTCAATAAGTTCTTTTGGCTCTTTGACGTCCATGAGCAAAACAGCCACGTTTTTATCTTTATAGTCCTGATAAAGCTTCTCTAAATGAGGTGCTTCAGCATTACAAAAAGGGCACCAAGTTGTGGCAATATGGAGTACAACAAATTTTCCCTTATAATCTTTAAGTTTTATGGTATCATTTTCTAAACTGCTTAAAGTGAAATCAGGGGCTTTGAAAGCCTTTTCAACGATATTTGCAGGTTGCGTTTTTTTATCAGTTTGATTGCAAGCAAAAATTAATAGCAAGCTAAATATTAACATTGCCCTGTGAACCGGAGATTTAATTTTTGTATTCATTGTATTGTGTTTTAAATAGATGATCGAATAAATTCAATTAATAAGCCAAAACCGTAGTTGATTGATATCTAGTTAATTAAGTTTATAATAAACAATTATTTATAATTGAAATTTAGTCATATTACGATATATCGTTAACCTAATTACGAAATTTCGGTATTTGTTTTTATTTAGGTTAAAATGAATACCGTCCACTAAAAATACTAAAAAAGAGTATATAAAAATCAAAATTTCATATCTTTAGAAGCGATTAGACTTTAACCATGAACACTTATTTTTTTACACTCTTTGTCAGTATAAACATTCTTGTCAGCACTTTTCAAGCACATGTGAAAACAAATAAAGACTTTAAATTAATAACCTATAAAACTGAAGACGGGGGAACCATTGAAGCCTCTTTTTTTGATGGAGGTAAAGAATTGGCCGTGGTCTTTGCCCATGGTGCTGTTTTCAATAAAGAAAGTTGGTATTTTTTGTGTAAAAAATTACAAGAAAAGGGAGTGTCTTCCCTCTCCATTGACTTTAGGGGCTATGGCAACAGCAAAAAAGGCACCTCAAACAATATGGATTTGGACATTTTAGGGGCAGTGGCGTATTTAAAAGAACAGGGATTTAAAAACATCGCCCTTGTTGGAGGAAGTATGGGTGGAGCGGCCATATTGGATGCCCTGGAAATAAAAACAGATGGCACAATAAAAAAAGTCGTGCTGTTGTCCCCAGCTGGGAGCAATGGCATTAACAATAACGCTTTGGAAAAACTGATTATAGTTTCAGAAGATGAAGGATTTTTCGCCCGAGTGAAAACTGCCTTTGATACTTCATCCCAACCAAAACAACTTAAAATATACGAAGGATCTTATCATGCACAGCATATGTTCAAATCGAGTTTTGCCGGTGAATTGACAGATTTAATTATTGATTTTATTACGAATTGATTAAAGTTAAGTTCTCAAAAGTTTCCTGTTCTCATAAAAACCTAAACTATATTTAGATTTTAAAAATAAAATCCAACTTATCCAAAAAGAAATTCTTACGACGAATAAGTTACTGTTTTTCAATTTTTTTTACTATATTTCAATATTAAATATTATTAACATTCTTTTTAGAAGTGTTAATTCTATTCTTTAAATCTTCCCCATTCTTAAATTTTAGAATGTACTTCTAAGGAGTAAAAAATTAAAAAGCTATGAAAAGATTGTTTAATTTAACAAAAGGCATCCTTATGCTCTTAATTTTGGGAATCTCCCAAATGGGGTGCACCAACGAACCCATTCTTGAGTTTCAAGAAGCATCACTAAAAACATCCGTTACGGATAAATCCAGCGCAAACCGATCCAATCAATTCCGTTTTAATGCTTCCCTAAATGGAGGAAATGAAGTTCCGTCGATAGACACGCAAGCTGTTGGGGAAGTGATCGTAACCATCAGTAAGGATGAAACTAAAATCCATTACAAATTAATTGTGGCCAACATCGAAAATGTAACAGCATCTCATTTCCATTTGGCACCTGCCGGTACAAATGGTAATCCGGTGGCGTTTTTGTTTGGTCCCAATCAAGAACCTGGCCCCGTAAATGGTGTATTGGCTGAAGGAGATATTATGGCCAGTAACGTAATTGGACCTATTGCAGGGGATTTAGGCACCCTGATAGCAGCCATTAGAAGTGGCAATATCTATGTCAATGTACATACTACAGCTAACCCTGGAGGAGAAATACGAGGGCAATTATAACCTGGCATTAGATTGCACTGATAGGTTTATCTCAATGAAAATCTTGAAAGAAAATTGGTAAAAACCATATTATTTTACATAATTGCCCGTTGTGCATTTTGAACAGATTTCCTCGATTTTTTCCCCTCCCTAAAGGGTGTGAATCGAAGAAATCTTCATTCCATCCTTTAGTCCCGATAGCTATC
>DASWKU010000121.1:0-2893 GCA_036396455.1 Flavobacteriaceae bacterium | reverse complement strand
CCATAAAGAAGGTGCTAAATTCTACTTAATTACCGTTTGGTAATTGGATAGATAACAAAATGTAATTACACCCTTGTAATTCCCTTTTTTCTTTTTAACATCTTCTTTTAGGTCGCTTTTTAAGCAGCTTTGATTGTATTTTATTGATTTGATGACAGCACTTAATTATATATCGATTGAAAATTTCACACTTGAAAGCGGTGTTCGGGCGCCCATTAAATTGTCTTATGAAATTTTCGGAAAACCTTTGCATTCGGCTCCAATTGTATTGGTAAACCATGCGCTTACGGGTAATAGTAACGTTGCCGGGAAAAATGGTTGGTGGTTGGATTTAATCGGTGAAGATAAAGTCATCGACACCAAGGTTTACACCATTTTGGCTTTCAATGTCCCAGGTAATGGCTATGACGGTTTTGTGATTGAAAACTACAAAGATTTTGTGGCAAGGGATATCGCAAAGATCTTTTTGCTTGGATTGGAAAGGTTAAAAATCAATAGACTTTTTGCCTTAATTGGAGGCTCTTTAGGTGGTGGCATTGCTTGGGAAATGGCGGTTTTGGCACCCAAATTATCGGAGCATTTGATTCCTGTGGCTACCGATTGGAAATCCACCGATTGGCTCATTGCCAATTGCCAGATTCAGGAGCAGTTTTTGAACAATTCCAATAATCCTGTTCACGACGCCAGAATGCATGCCATGTTGTGCTACAGAACGCCAAAGTCCTTTAAGGAACGCTTTCAACGCAGCAAAAATGATGATTTGGCCATCTTTAACGTGGAAAGCTGGTTGTTGCATCATGGTAAAAAATTGCAGGAACGTTTTCAGTTGTCTGCTTATAAATTAATGAATCAATTGCTCAAGACCATTGATGTTACAAAAGGCAGAGGTGATCACGTGAACATTTTGGATATCATCAAGTCCAATATTGTGATTGTGGGTGTGGATTCCGATTTGTTTTTTACGGCGGAAGAGAACAGGGAAACCCAAAAAAAATTGGCGGTGACGCATCCCAATGTGACCTACAGCGAAATCAATTCGGACCATGGTCATGATGCATTTTTAATAGAATTTGAACAATTGGAAAAAATTATAGAACCCATTTTTAGACCTAATTCGGTACATAAAAGAATGAAAATATTAAAGTTTGGAGGAAAATCCCTGGCCAATGGCGAAGGTCTGGAACGATCAATTTCGATTATCAAAAAGAAAGTTGGGGAAGGGGAGAAGATTGCGGTTGTGGTCTCTGCACGGGGAAATGCCACCGACGAACTTGAAGCACTACTTAAGAAAGCTTCAAAGAAAAAAGAGTATCAAGAAGATTTATCGGCATTTAAAACCTATCAAATAGAACCTTTAAAAGACATTGATTTCACTGAAGAATTTACTGCTTTGGAAAATATTTTTGCTGGAGTAAGACTTTTGGGAGATTATAGCGAAAAAATCAAAAGTGAGGTTTTGGCCTACGGTGAATTATTGGCCGTTAAAATGATTTCAAGTTTATTAAAAAATGAAGGTGTCAATGCCAATGCCACCGACACGAGAACCTTGATCAAAACCGAAGGCGATTATAACAACTCCAAACCCATTCAAAACCTTTCCAAGGAAAACGTAGTCAGTCATTTTAAAACTTTCAATGGCTCAACCGTGAATGTTGTCACTGGATTTATAGGTTCCAACTTGAACAATGAAACCACAACCTTGGGACGAAATGGCAGCAATTATTCTGCGGCATTATTGGCCAATTATTTGGATGCTGAAGAGTTACAGAACTATACCCATGTCAATGGCATTTACACAGCCAATCCCGAATTGGTTCCCGATGCGCAAAAAATAAGGGAATTGTCCTTTAGTGAAGCCAACGAACTGGCCAATTTTGGAACCAATCTTTTACACGCCAAAACGATTATTCCGTTGGTTGAAAAAAATATCAAACTGCGTATTTTAAATACCTTCAACCCAGAGGATGAAGGCACTTTGATTACGGCAAAAACAAGTTCAAAAGAAGTGACGTCACTGTCCGTTTTGGATAACGTTGCGTTACTAAATTTGGAAGGTCGTGGACTATTGGGCAAAGTGGGCGTGGATGCCCGGATTTTTAGGGCCTTGAGCAATCAAAATATCAGTGTGAGCATCATTTCGCAAGGCTCTTCTGAACGGGGCATTGGATTGATCATCGATGCAAGTCAGGCGACTTGTGCCGTCATTGCTTTGGAACGTGAATTTGAAGCCGAATTTTACACACAGGATGTGAATAAAATTGGAATCATCGATGACGTATCGGTCATTTCGATTATCGGGATTGAATTGAGCTCCTTCCATAAACCCTTCAATGCCTTGATAAAAAACCAGATTACACCCTTACTTTTCAATAATACCGTAACGGGACGAAATGTGAGTTTGGTGGTCAAAAAAGAGCAGTTGCATAAAGCCGTTAACGTCATCCATGGTGAGATTTTTGGGATCTCCAAAAAAATCAACATTGCCATATTTGGCCATGGATTGGTTGGTGGCGCATTGATCAACCAGATTTTGAAACATAAAGATGAGATTGAAAGACGAAAGGGAATTCACTTAAATGTATTTGCCATTGCCAATTCCAAAAACGTGTTTTTAAATAAACATGGGATTTCCAAGCCATGGAAAGACGATTTAAAACAAGAGGCTAAACCTTATGTGCTCCAGGACATCATTGACTATGCAAAAGCGCATCACATGGAAAATCTCATTGCGGTGGACAATACCGCCAGTTCTGAATTTTACCAAAACTACATTCCGTTGATTGAAGAAGGTTTTGACTTGGTGTCCTCCAATAAAATTGCGAATACCATTTCGCATTCCTTCTATACGGTGCTGAGGGACAAGCTCAAGGAAAACAACAAGAATTATTTATAC
>DASWKU010000120.1:0-6803 GCA_036396455.1 Flavobacteriaceae bacterium | reverse complement strand
GATTCACTTTCCATGAAGCAAAAATATCCAAATGAAGAGGTGATTGCACCAGGCACGGTCATCATTTCAGCAGTTGGAAATTGTAACGATATCACCAAAGTTGTGGAACCCGTTTTTCAAAACCCCGAAGTTTCGGGAGCTGGGGACATCTATTATGTTAATGTCTCACAGGATCGCTTCAAATTAGGAGGAAGCTCGTTCGCGCAGGCGGTCAACAAAATTGGGAATGAAGCCCCAAACGTTAAAGATGCAGTGTTTGTAAAAACTGTATTCAACACCATCCAGAAATTGATAAAAGAAGAACAAATTGTAGCTGGACACGATGTGGCTTCAGGCGGATTGATCACTACCTTGCTTGAAATGTGTTTTGCCGATAATAATCTTGGCGCAGAATTGGACTTTACATCTTTAAATGAAAAAGATTCTTTCAAACTACTATTTGCCGAAAATGCCGGAATTGTTTTTCAGTCTAGAGACAAATCAATTGAAAACAGACTTAAAGAAGCTAACATTGAATTCTTCAACATAGGAAAAGTTACAGATAGTGATACGTTAAAAGTGAAAAATCATTCTGATATTTTCAACCTATCAATCACACAATTGCGTGACGTTTGGTACAAAACCTCATTTCTACTCGACCAAAAACAAACGGCCAATGGTTTAGCGGAAACCAGATTCAACAATTATAAAAATCAACCGCTACAATATACCTTCCCATCTCATTTCGATGATACAGTCAAGTCGCGACTTGACCCATCGCGAATGCGACCAAAGGCTGCAATATTGCGTGAAAAAGGAAGCAACAGCGAACGTGAAATGGCAAATGCCATGTACTTGGCCGGGTTTGATGTAAAAGATGTTCACATGACCGATTTGATTTCTGGCCGTGAGACCTTGGAAGATATTCAATTCTTGGGAGCAGTCGGTGGGTTTTCAAATTCAGATGTTTTGGGTTCTGCCAAAGGTTGGGCCGGTGCGATCAAATACAATGAAAAAGCCAATACAGTTATAAACAATTTCTTTAAACGTGAAGACACACTTTCTATCGGAATTTGTAACGGCTGCCAATTATGGATGGAACTGGAACTCATCAATCCTGAACATTCGGTGCATGGAAAATTGACCTTTAACGATTCGCATAAACACGAAAGTGCGTTCACTTCGGTAAAAGTGCAGAAGAACAATTCGGTCATGCTTTCAACCTTGGAAGGCTGTACTTTGGGCGTCTGGATTTCGCACGGTGAAGGGAAATTCAGTTTACCACTTTCAGAAGACCACTACCATATTGTTGCAAAATACGGATATTCTGAATATCCATCCAATCCTAATGGTTCTGATTATAATACCGCCATGATGTGCGATAAAACCGGTCGTCATTTGGTGACCATGCCGCATATTGAACGCTCCACATTCCCATGGAATTGGGCACATTATCCGAAAGGAAGAAAAGACGAAGTATCGCCATGGCTTGAAGCTTTTGTGAATGCTCGAAAATGGATAGAGAACCATTAAAAAATATGTTTTCTATAAAAAAAACGTGTTTCATCTTAATTTAAAAAAATTGGTTAACTTTAAAAGCATCATAACCAACCAACGATGAGACCTTTAATCCTGATTGCATTATTATTTTTTTTTGGTGTTGGGTATTCACAAAAAGACAGCACAAAGGTCAAGGAGCTTTTGGATATTGCCTATACTTATGAAAAAACCAATCTTGACAGTGCAATAATTACTTATAGAAAGGCGGCAAAATTAGCTGAAAAAATAGAATATTGGATTGGTGTCGGAAGGGCGACCAGTTATACAGGAATATTATTTAGTGATTACGGTATGCTCGATTCGGCCATTGTGTACCATGAAAGGTCAATTCCACTTTATGAAAAGGCTAGTTATAGAGGCGGTGTGGCATCATCATTAATAAATCTTGGAAATGTATATCAATTTAAAGGAGACTATAATAAATCGACCGATTATTATTTTAAGGGTATAGATGAATACGAAAAAATAAACGACACAACGAGCTTAATTTATACCTATGGTAATTTGGCTTCCCTTCTTACGGATTTCAAAATTTATGGGAAATCCAAATTCTACCTAATCAAAGCCTTAAACTTCAGTTATAACATACATGACTCCTTAAGCGCTGGGTACCTTTTAAATGACCTTGGGTCAAATTACCTAAACTTGAAAGAAAAAGATAGTGCCTTGATAAATTTTAACAAAGCCCAAGATATGGCTGAAAGATTTGATGATGTTGAACTGAAATATTATATAAACAATAACCTTAACAACTTTTTCATTAGCGAAAAAGATTTTTTGAAAGCACAGGATTATGCCATTAAAAGTTATAAAAATTCCGTTGATATCAATAAACCCTATTTTGAGGGCCATGCATTAAATGTGCTTGGATTGGTAAATTTAGAACTGAACAACCTTGACAGTGCCTATATTTATGCAAAAAAAGGATTGGAAATTGCTTCAATAATTCAGGCCAAGGAACATATTATGGATGCCTATTCAACCTTATATAAAATTTATAACCGGCAAAACCAATATGAGGAAGCATACAATGCCCTGGAACTGTACATGGCCTATAAAGATTCGGTTGTTGGCCAACAAAGTAAAGAATATATCTCCAGACTTGAACAACAATATCAGGTAAAAAACAAAGATAATGAGATTTTAAAACAAAAATTGACCATCGAACAAAATGAAGCCATGATTCAAAGGAAAATCAACCAAAGCGGAATGTATCTCGTTGGTCTGGGTATCCTGTTATTTACTTCATTCCTTTTATGGTATAGGCATCAACAAAAACAAAAACTGCATCTGCAAAGTATTGATACCTTAAACAAACAAAAAGAATTGGCAGCATTAGAGGCTTTAATAGAAGGCGAAGACATTGAACGCTCTAGAATTGCAAAAGATTTACACGACAGTGTCAATGGAAATTTATCGGCAATCAAGCACCATCTGTCCTCAATATCACAAGACCGTTTAAAAAAAGATGATAATAAAACTTTCAGTTCGGCAATCGAAATGCTGGATAATGCGTGCGAACAAATTCGAAATATTTCTCACGATCTAGTACCTCCTTCGCTCTTAAACTATGGCCTTATTGAAGCATTGGAGCAATATATCAATAGAATAAATACCATTGGACTCATTGAAATTTCATTTCAACATTTTGGGACTTTAGAGCCTTTATCAAAAAAAACGGAAACTACTATTTACCATATCATTCAAGAGTTGATTGCCAATATTGTGAAACATTCCCGGGCCAATAAAGCCATTGTACAAATAAATGCTGATTTCAAAACTTTACACATTACAGTTGAGGACAATGGTCTGGGTTATGATACAAATACCTTAAGTCATGGATTAGGATTGCAAAACGTCCAATCCCGTATAGAATTTTTAAATGCAGAAATGGATATAAAATCTGATAGCAAAGGGACTTCCGTTGCCATTGACATTAACCTTACTAAAATTCCCCAATTATGATACGGGTTGCAGCAACAGACGACCATGTTATGGTATTGCAAGGCATTGAGACCATGCTAATGACTTCATCAGAGATAACTGTTATTTCAACATACAGAAATTGTAAAGAAACATTAGAAGGAATTAATAGGGATTTGCCCGATGTTTTATTATTGGATATAAATTTACCGGATTGTAATGGAATAGAATTCTGCAAAATATTACATAAAGAATATCCCGATATTCACATTATCGCTTTGACCAACTTCGATGAAACTGCTTTTGTAAAAAACATCATAAGAAATGGAGCCAAAGGGTATTTATTAAAAAATACCGACAAGCAGGAACTTGAAACCGCAATCAAAAAAGTGTATCGAGGTGAACAATATTTACAAAAGAGCATCCAAAAGAAATTGCTCGACGAATCTTTTGGTATCACTTCACGACAATCATTTATTCCTAAATTAACGCGACGCGAGCAAGATGTTTTGAAGCTCATCGTAGATGGACTGACAACCCAGGAAATAGCTAAAAAGTTATTTATTTCTGTTAAGACCGTTGAAACGCACCGTTCTCATCTTATCCAAAAATTGGATGTCCGCAACACGGCAGGTCTGGTACGTATTGCCATTGAAAAAGGCTTGGTTACCTAATTATTCTACCTTCATTTTAGTCTTCTATCCAGTTTAAAACAGATATCAGGGTAAACCCTGATTTTTAAAAATCAATAGTATCCTTGATGCTTAACGTATTGTTTATCAAGACCTTTATAGCCTATTAATCCATTAAATTAACAAATCATGAAAAAACTATTTCTTTTCATTGTATTGCTGGCAGGTGCCGGTTTTACAGTACAAGCACAAAACGTATTTTACGCAGACAACAACCAGGGCAGCCCAGTAAACAATGCACAGAACAATTACAGCAGTTTACAAGCCGCCATAGACGCTGCGGCCGCCGGCGACATTATTTACATACAGCCCTCGCCAAATAGCTATGGGGACGTCAACATGACCAAACCCCTCGCCTTTTACGGCCTTGGGCACAACCCACAACTAAATAACGGGGCAAGAGCTGTAGTCAATAATATTTTTTTTCGGTCTGCCGATGCTTCAGGTTCCATAATCTCCGGACTGGAGATTTCAGGGATATATCTGGACAATACCACCTATAACAACCATAACGTTGTAATAACCAATAATCGCATCAATAATATTCATGGAAACCCCCAAACCGGCAAGGCCAATGATGCCTTTATTGCCGGAAATTTCTTTTATGAAGGTGGTTTTAATTATATTGACAATTATAACTCACAAAACTGGGTATTTACCCACAACACATTTACACACGAGATATCAATTGGTTCATGGGCTCTTTTTTACCGGTTGAACAACAGCACGCTCTTAAACAATAATATTATATTGTCCCGCCAAAACGGCGATACAAATCAACGTATAACGCTTTTTAGCGACTGTAGTGGTGTGCAAATCTCCAACAACATCTTTATTTTTACGGGTAATGCAGTTATCGATTTCACAACTTTAGGTAGCAACTCGGCACTCAACTTCCAAAACAACCTGACCTATAGCACCAACACCACGTTAAATGCCCTATCCGGCACCAACAATATTGATGACACAAATCCCTTGTTTGTGTCCTTTAACCCTGCCACCGCATTAAACAATACCGCAAACGATTACCATTTCCAGACGGGTTCACCGGCCATAGTAGCTGGGGCTGACGGCAAAGACTTGGGCGTTGAAAACGGCAATTATCCGTTCAGTATTCGAGGTTATCCAACAGGGCTTCCGTATTTAACTTATTTTGTCATCAACAATAATTTTTTAAGCGCAGGAACCGATCTTGACATTCAGGTAAAAGCCAGTGCGAACAGCAACTAACCCATAAATTTAAACTGATGAAATGAGTCATACTTTCCCTTTCGGGTCAATTGAAAGGATTAAATGACGAATTATACCTGCCTGCCTGCCGGCAGGTCTGTCAAACTAAATAACAATTAAAAACAATAAGATGAAACAATTAAGTATAATTTTATTATGCCTGTTTTCATTTATATCCGGTTTTTCGCAAATTACAAATGCTGAATACTATGTTGATACCGACCCCGGGGTTGGCAACGGCACACCTTTAACCATGTCGGGGAATACCATAGACCAGAACTATAGTATTCCAACCACGGGACTTTCAGAGGGTATTCACAAGCTTTATGTAAGAGTTCAGGATGCAGATGGCGATTGGAATGTTTATGACAAAAATATATTTTACATCAATCCAAATAATTCCAATACGGCAAATATTGCTGCTGCCGAATATTTTATCGACACCGATCCGGGTGTTGGTAACGGAACGGCCCTCGCCATGTCTGGGAATGTAATCGACCAAAATTACAGTGTTCCCACTACGGGCCTTTCGGACGGTATCCATAAACTTTATGTGAGAATTATAAATGATGACGGAACTTGGAGCATTTACGATAAAAATGTGTTTTATGTAAATCCAAATAATTCCAATACGGCAAATATTGCTGCTGCCGAATATTTTATCGATACCGATCCCGGTGTCGGTAACGGAACGGCCCTTGCCATGTCTGGGAATGTAATCGACCAAAATTACAGTGTTCCCACCACGGGCCTTTCTGACGGTATCCATAAACTTTATGTGAGAATTATAAACGATGACGGAACTTGGAGCATTTACGATAAAAATGTGTTTTATGTAAATCAAAATAATTCCAATTCAGCTTTAATTACGGCTGCCGAATATTTTATCGACACCGATCCCGGAGTGGGAAATGGAACAGCATTGAATATTTCCGGAAACAGTATAGATTCAAACTTGACTATACCTACCACCGGATTGGCTGAAGATACCTATACACTGTTTATACGCCTAATCAATGCTGATGGCACCTGGTCATTATATGATGGCAAAGATTTTACCATTGGTCCTGAAGATACAGATGGGGATGGAATCGTAAATGCCGATGATAATTGCCCACTTATAGCAAATGCGGGACAAGAAGATGTGGATGTGGATACCATTGGTGATGTATGTGATAACTGTCCAGACCTTGCCAATACAGACCAAGTAGATTTGGACGGCGATGGTGTGGGTGATCTTTGCGATATCTGTCCCGGTTTTGATGACACCATTGACACTGATGGCGACGGCTTTCCAGAGGGATGTGATTGCAATGATAACGATGCAAACATAAATCCTGACGCAACCGAGGTTTGTGATGGTATCGACAACAATTGCAATAGTCTTGTTGATGATGACGATCCAACCGTTACGGGACA